>DATJVF010000357.1:0-2496 GCA_035501995.1 Anaeromyxobacteraceae bacterium | reverse complement strand
GCCCAGGTGGTGGAACTGGTAGACACACCATCTTGAGGGGGTGGCGCCGTGAGGCGTGCGAGTTCGAATCTCGCCCTGGGCACTTGACGCGAGGAGGGGACCCCTGGGGGTCCCCTCTTCGTAGCCTCTCACCGGTCTCGATGAAGAGCGCGCGATCGCCCGCGAGGGCGGCGATCGCTCACTTGGCGGGCGCGGCCGGCGCCGGCGTGGCCGGGCTCGCGGGCCCGCCGGCGGGCGCTGCGGGCGCCGGGGCGGGGGCGCTCGCCGGAGCGGCCGGAGCCGCCGGGGCCGGGGCGCTCGGGGCCGCCCTGAGGGCCTTCACGACCGAGCTCGTCCGCGACGCGTTGTAGGCGAGGGTGAGGGAGGTCAGCATGAAGATGCCGGCGCACACGCTCGTCACCTTGCCGAGGAAGGTCTGGGCGCCGCGGCCCCCGAACACGGTCTGGGAGCCCCCACCGAAGGCCGCCCCCATCCCCCCGCCCTTCCCGGCCTGCAGCAGGATGACGAGGATGAGGATGACGCAGACGACGACGTGGATCGTGGTGATGAGCGCGATCAACGGAGGGCACCTTTCACGATGAGCGAGAAGTCGCCCGCCTTCAAGGACGCGCCGCCCACCAGGGCGCCGTCGACGTCCGGCTGGGCCATGAGCTCGGCGGCGTTGTCCGGCTTCACCGAGCCGCCGTACTGGATGCGGACCTCTTCGGACGCCGCCCCGACGAGCTCGCGCAGCACCTGCCGCAGCGCCGCGTGGACCTCCTGGGCCTGCGCGGTGGTGGCGGTCTTGCCGGTCCCGATGGCCCACACCGGCTCGTAGGCGACGGTGAGGCGCGCCACCTCCTCGGCCTTGAGGCCGCCGAGGGCTCCCCGCACCTGGCGGCCCACCACCTCCAGCGTGCGCCCGGCCTCGCGCTCCTTCAAGGTCTCGCCCACGCAGACGATGGGGAGGAGGCCGGCCTTGAGGAGGGCCACTGCCCTCTTGTGCACGCCCTCGTCGGTCTCCCCGAAGTACTGCCGGCGCTCGGAGTGGCCGATGATGCAGTGCCTCACGCCGAGGTCGGCCAGCATGCCGGGGGCGATCTCACCGGTGAAGGCGCCCTGCGCCTCGAAGTGGACGTTCTGGGCCGCGAGCTCGAGCCGCGTGCCGCGCAAGGCCTCGGCCGCCGCGGCGAGCGCCGTGAAGGGAGGCGCCACCGCCACCTGCACCTTGCCGGCCTCGGCCACGAGCGGGGCGAGCTCGCGCAGGAGCGCGCGCGCCTCCCCGGTGGTCTTGAACATCTTCCAGTTGCCACAGACGAACTTGGTGCGCGCCATCCCTAGCCCTCCAGGACCTTGATGCCGGGCAGCTCCCGCCCTTCGACGAACTCGAGGCTCGCGCCACCGCCCGTCGACACATGCGTCATCTTGGCCACCAGGCCCGCTTCCTCGACGGCCGCGGCGCTGTCGCCTCCGCCCACCACCGTCACCGCAGCCGACTCGGCCATGGCCCGGGCGACCCCGAAGGTCCCCTCGGCCCAGGGCTTCTGCTCGAACAGGCCCATGGGGCCGTTCCAGAAGACGGTCTTCGCCGCCAGGACCTTCTGCCGGTAGCGGTCGAGCGTCTTCGGGCCGATGTCGAGGCCGATGAGGTCGTCGGGGATGGCCCGCTCGCCCACCACCACCTTGGCCGCCGACTCCTGGGCCTCCTTGGCGCAGACGTGGTCCACCGGCAGGAGGAAGTCCACCCCCCGGGCCTTGGCCTTCTCGAGGAGGCTCCGGGCCAGGTCGAGCTTGTCGGCCTCGACCTTGCTCTTGCCGACCGGCACCCCCTGGGCCTTGAGGAAGGTGTAGGCCATCGCCCCGCCGATGCAGAGGGCGTCCGCCTTGCCGAGGAGGTTCTCGAGCACCTTGATCTTGTCGGAGACCTTGGCCCCGCCCAGGATGGCCACGAAGGGCTTCTCCGGCCGGGCGAGAGCCCGGCCGAGGAACTCGACCTCGCGCTGGATGAGGAAGCCGGCCGCCTTCTCCTTCACGAACCTCGCCATCCCGGCCGTGGAGGCGTGGGCGCGGTGCGCGGTGCCGAAGGCGTCGTTCACCCACACGTCGGCGAGGCTCGCCAGCTCCTTCGTGAAGCCCTCCTCGTTCGCCTCCTCCTCGGGGTGGAAGCGCAGGTTCTCGAGCAGGAGCACCTGCCCGTCCTTGAGCTCCCGCACGAGCTTCTTCACGCCGTCGCCGACGCAGTCGTCGGCGAAGATGACGTCCTGGTCGAGCAGCTCCTGGAGGCGCTCCGCCACCGGGAGCAGCGTGAACTTCCTCTTGTCCTCGGGCTTGCCCTTGGGGCGGCCGAGGTGCGAGGCCAGGATGACCTTGGCCTTGTGCTCGAGGGCGAAGCGGATGGTGGGCAGGGCCGCGCGGATGCGCTGGTCGTCGGCCACCTTGCCCCGCTCGTCGAGCGGCACGTTGAAGTCCACGCGGATGAAGACCCGCTTGCCCCCGAGGTCGAGGGCGTCGATGGTC
>DATJVF010000356.1:0-10605 GCA_035501995.1 Anaeromyxobacteraceae bacterium | reverse complement strand
GGGCCGGCCCCAGACCAAGGTGGCGGTCACGGTGGTACACCCCGGCACCGAGCCCCGAAAGCTCCGCATCACGCGCGAGATGATCAACCTCGAGACGGTCTCGCAGGCGCGCCTGCTCCAGGGCGACGTGGGGTACGTGCGGCTCTCGCAGTTCTCGCCCCATACCACCCGGGACCTCATGGCGGCCCTCAACATGCAGAAGGCCGAGGCCGGTGGCCGCCTCGCCGGGATCGTGCTCGACCTGCGGAACAACCCGGGCGGCCTGCTCGATCAGGCCATCCAGGTCTCCGACCTCTTCCTCTCCGAGGGCGTGATCGAGAAGACCGTGGGCCACTCCACCGACAAGGACACCTTCGCCGTCCACGAGGTGAAGGAGGCCCATCCCGATCCCACCGATATCATCAACGTGCCGCTCGTGCTCATCGTGAACAGCAACTCCGCCTCGGCGAGCGAGATCGTCGCCGGTGCCCTCAAGAACAACAACCGCGCTCTCGTGATCGGCCGCCAGACCTTCGGGAAGGGATCGGTTCAGGTTCTCCAGGACGTGAACGATCCAGACCAGCCCGAGGAGGACCCGCCGACCCTGAAGCTCACCATCGCCCAGTACCTCACCCCGGGCGACATCTCCATCCAGGAGACCGGCATCACGCCCGACGTGCTGCTCGTGCCGGGCCGGGCTCTGAAGGAGCAGGTCAACGTCTTCGCGCCGCCCCGGTCCACCCGGGAGGCCGATCTCGAGCACCACTTCGTGAACAGCGGCGGGCGGGGCGGACCCCCGGGACCGAGCGACGCCGGCTCCGCGGGAGGAGAGGCCACCGCCCGGGCGACCGCCCCGGCCGAGCGGCCGGCCCTCGAGCTCCACTACCTGCTCGACGAGAAGGAGGACGAGGTGGCGCGGCAGCTCCACAAGGAGAACGCCGCCGCCGCGGGCGCACAGCCGACCGAGCTCACGCCCGAGGAGCAGGAGGACGAGGAGAGCGAGGCCGACCCCGACGCGTTCGTCGAGGACTACCAGATCCGGTTCGCGGAGGAGCTGGTCCGCGGGGCCCCCACCGCTTACGATCGCCCCCACCTCCTCGAGGCCGCGCGGGCGCTCGTGGCGGAGCGCTCGGCCGAGGAGCAGTCCCGCCTCGAGAAGAAGCTGAAGGAGCTGGGAGTGGACTGGTCTCCCGGCACCCCGTCAGCCGGCGAGCCGCGCGCGGTGGTCACCCTCTCGCCGCCCCCGAACCGCGACAGCCGGTCGGGCGACACCCTGAACTGGACCGTCACCGTCGAGAACCGCGGGGACGCGCCCTTCAACCAGCTACGCGCCTGGAGCAGCTGTGAGAAGAACCCGCTCCTCGACCGGCGTGAGTTCCTCTTTGGCGTGGTGCCCCCGGGCGAGAAGCGGAGCTGGATCGCCCCGGTGAAGCTGCCCCGCGGCCTCGACTCCCGGCGCGACGAGGTCGTGTTTCATTTCGAGGACGAGGCCGGAAAAGCCCCTGCCGACCTCACCACCACCGTCGGCGTCGTGGAGGTGCCGAGGCCCACCTTCGCCTTCAGCGTGCAGGTCGACGACCGCGAGGGCGGAAACGGCGACGGGCTTCCCCAGCGGGGCGAGTCCTTCGCCCTCCGCGTGGACGTCCGCAACGCCGGGCTGGGCGCCTCCGGCGACAAGACCTACGTCTCCCTGAAGAACCTCGGGGACGAAAAGCTCTTCATCACGAAGGGGCGCGAGGTCATCGGCGCCATGAAGCCGGGCGAGTCCCGCTCCGCCACCATGGAGGTCGAGCTCAAGCGCGGGTCGACGAGCGAGACCCTGCCCGTCCGGGTGATGGTGGTCGACGAAAAGACCGACCAGTACGTCTCCGAGGAGCTCGACATCCCGGTGTCGAGGGATCTGCCCGCGCCGGTGACGGCGAAGGGCATGGTCCGGGTGCAGGTGGCCGAGGCGCTCCTCCGTGGGGGAGCGAGCCCGACCGCGCCCGTCCTGGCCGTGGCTCGGCAGGGCACGGTGCTGTCCCTCCAGGCCCGCGCCGGCGACTTCCTCCGGGTCGACTGGGGCAAGGGACGCATGGCCTTCCTCTCCGCCTCCGACGCCACCTCGACCCGTAGCCGCAAGCCCACGGGAAGCGTGAGCGAGGTCTGGCAGCGCGAACCGCCCCGCATCGCGCTCGCCCCCGACCCGGCCAGGGGCGCGCCGGTGGTCGATGCCGAGACCATCCACGTGGCCGGCAGCGCCACCCTCCCCCCCCGCGTCGGCGCCAGCGCACGCCTCCGCGACGTCTTCATCTTCGCCAACGATCGCAAGGTCTTCTTCAAGGTCCAGCCGGAGGATGCCGCCTCTTCCCGGATCGACTTCGCGACCGATGTCCCGCTCAAGCCCGGCAACAACGCCATCCGCGTGTTCGCCCGAGAGGACGAGGAGTTCTACACCGCCCGGAGCGTGGTGGTCTTCCGCCGGCCGCCACCCGCCCTCGCGACCGATGCGAACCGCGGGCCCTCCGAGGAGCGAAGCAACGCACAGCAGTGAAGCGGGCGCTCGGGGTCCCGGGGCGGCGCGCCTCCTGGTCCTTCTCCCGGCCCCTCGCGAGGGGCCGATATCTCCTCACACCCGCTCCCACAGTCTGCTTTCTTCCGCCCCTTCCTCTCTCGCCCCGGCAAGGGCTTGCACGGCGGGTCTCGGATTTCGCGAAGCCCCCGGTGCTCCGCTAGAATTCCAGGACCATGGCGGAGGTGAACAAGACCGCCTCCGCCCCTCCTTCCCCGGCTGGGACGAGGAGCGGGACGGGCTTCGAGCTTCGCCTCGAGCGGGGCGGCGCGTCGGTGCGCCTCACCGACCGCGAGCTCGCGAGGGGCCTCACCCTCGAGGTCCTCGTCATCCAGATCCCGGACGTGCGCTTCCCCTTCGACGTGGGGCAGGGTGCGAACCAGTTCCGCCACCGTCTTGCCGACCTCTCCGAGCTCGCCGTCTCGGCGAGCACCCCCTTTCTGGACGCGGCCCTTGCCCGGGCTCCGTTCTCCGCGAACGGCCTGCTCGATCTCCGGGTCGAGCTCAGGGGCGGCTTCGCCGAGTTCTCCGGGAGGCTCGCCGCCGGCCCGGCTTTCACCCTGAAGGCCGGCCTCCTTCCCAGGGCCGGCCCCGGTCTGCGGGTCCTGTTTTACTCACCGCGCGTGTTCGGCCCGGCCCCGGTGCCCGCCGCGTCGCTACCGCATCTCTTCTCGAAGGTCCTGCTCGGTGCCGCAGGTGGGGCGGGCGAGTTGGATCCGGTCGCGCCCATCCTCCGCCAGGTGCTGGCACCTCGCGGCTGGAAGGTCCCCCGCAGCTCCGAGATCCGCCTGGCCCGCGTCGAGATCGACGAGAGCGCCGTCCGGCTCGCCTGGAGCCGGGGCGGAGGGGATCGAACCGAGCAAGGGCTCGACCCGGACCTGCTCGCTGCCGAGGAGGGCTCGGGCGCCTTCGCCCGGGTGGAGGCCGCCATCGGGGCGGGCGAGTTCTCCCGCGCCCGGGAGCTCCTGCTCGCCGCCGATACGTCCGCCGCGGTCCACCCCTTCGCGGCCGAGCGGCTCCTTTCCCTGCTCGTGCTCGACGAACGGTTCCACGATGAGGCCTTGGACCTTGCGGCGGAGTGGCTGGGCCGCCGCCCCGGATTCGCCCCGGCCCTCTCTGCTGAGGCCCTCGTTCGCCTCGCCCGGGGGGAGGAGCAGCGGGCGGCCCATTCCTGGGCGGAGCTGGCCGGGGCCGCCGCGAGCCGTGCGGAGGTCTCGACCGCGCTCGCCGCCGCCGAGTCTGCCTTCGGGCTGCCCGCGGCCTCTCCCGCCGACGCGTCGCGCGCCGTAGAGGTGGCCCTTTCCCTCCGCCGCGACCATGTCCCGGCGCTGCGCGCGCTCCGCCGGCTCGCCGCGGCGGGTGGGGATCGCGAGGCCTTGCTCCGCGCCGACCGGCGGCTCGTGGCCTATGACCCCGACGAAGCGGAGAAGGCCCGGGCCCACGCCGAGCTGGGCGAGCTGCTCCGGGAGGCCGATCCCCCCGCAGCCCGGCTCCACCTCGACCAGGCGCTCAGGCTCGCCCCTGACGATCCGGCGACTCTGACGGCGCTCGTGCGGGCCTGTGCCGCCGCGGGCGAGGCGCTGCGGGCCGTCCGCGCCCTCGACCGCCTGCGCGAGCTTCACCTCGCACGCGGGGACCGGGCCGGCGCCGCCGCGGCCGCCCTGGAGGCGGGCGCCCTGTGGGAGGGACCGCTCGACCACCCCGAAAACGCCCTTTTGCGATACCGGACCGCCGTCGAGCTCTCGCCCTCCGCCGAGCTTCACGCCCGTGCGGCCCTGGCCGCGGAGCGGCTCGGTCACTGGGCCGAGTCAGCCGACCACCATGCCGCGGTGCTCGCCTCGATCGATCCTGCCACCCCGGGCGCGTCCGCGCTCCTCGCCCGGACGCGCCTAGCCCTGGCCGAGGTGGCCGAGCGCCGGCTGAACGACCCGGCCGGCGCGGCCGCCAACCTGGAGGCGGCCGCGGCGCTGCAACCCGACGACCCCGAGCTCCTCCGGCGCCTGGTCCGGCTCCATCGAGCGCTCAACCGTCCCGACGGGGTTGCCGCCGCGCTCGATCGCCTCGCGCCCCTCGTTCCCGCACCGGAGCGGGCTCCCCTGCTCGCCGAGGCGGGTGAATCGCTCCTCTCCCTCGGCCAGGCGGACGCCGCCCGCGCGCGCTTCGCCGCCGCTCTGGCTCACGACGCGGCCAACCGCCCCGCGCTTTCCGGCCTCGCCCGCCTGGCGGCGACGCGGGGGGATGCCCCGGCCGAGCGCGACGCACTCTCGCGCCTCCTCCCCTTGGCCGCGGGAGCGGCCGAGGTCGCGGAGCTGCAGGATCGGCTCGCCTCCGCTTGCGAGCGGGCTGGCGATCTCTCCGCGGCGGCCCGGGCAGCGCGCGCCGCTCGCGGGGCGATCCCCTCACCGGCCCGGCTCGACACCGAGCTCCGCCTCCTCCGCCAGAGCGGGGACGGCGCGACCCTGGCCGCGCTCCTCCCCGAGGCCGCCCAGGCCGCCGCTGCCGCCGGCGAGCCGGCCCGGGCCGTGGCCCTGCGGCTCGAGCAGGCTCGCCTTCTTTCCCGCGAGTCGCCAGCCGCAGCGCTCGCGGCGCTGGGCGAGGCCGCCACCCTCGCCCCCGGCGAGCCGGGCGTGCTCCGCGCGCAAGCCGATCTGGCCGAGCGGACGGGCGACCTCAAGCTCGCCCTGGGGGCGCTGCGCGCGCTCCTCGTGAGCGGGGCCAAGGACGGGCCGGGGCTCGAGCTCCGCGCCGCGCGAGCGGCCCTGGCCGCCGGCGAGGTAGCGGCCGCGCGGGAGCATGCCGCCCGGGCCGAGGCGGCGGGTGTACCGGGTGCCGCCGAGCTATTCGACGAGGTGC
Organism: Anaeromyxobacteraceae bacterium; assembly: GCA_035501995.1. Lineage (GTDB taxonomy): Bacteria > Myxococcota > Myxococcia > Myxococcales > Anaeromyxobacteraceae > Anaeromyxobacter_A. The sequence goes on along the minus strand of DATJVF010000356.1, from coordinate 5,222 downwards.
TGGCCCGGGCCGGAGACGGCCCCGCCCGCGCCGAGCTTCTCGCCCGGTCCGGTCGGTTGGAGGAGGCCGCCCGGATCCTGGAGGAGAGCGGCCGGCCTGCGCTGGCCGCGCCCCTCCTGGAGCGGCTTGGGCGCCCCCTCGAGGCCGCCCGCGGCTTCGAGGCGGCCGGGGATATTCCGCGGGCGCTCGCCGCCTTCTCCCGGGCCGCCCAGGTACCCGCCTCGGCAGGCGAGGCGCTACCGCGGGTCGTCGAGCTCAGGCTCGCTACGGGCGACGGCCCGGGCGCGGCCGCCGCACTCCTCGACCTGGCGCGGCTCCGCGGCGGCCGCGAGGGTGCAGAGCTCGCCTGGCGCGCTCACGGACTCAGCCCCGACCCCGCGGCGCTAGACGTGGCTGCGGCATGCGATCCGGGCTTTGCCCCCGCGCGGGCGCGACGCGCCGTGGACCGCGTCGAGCTCGACCCGGCCGGCGCGCTTGCGGACGCGGAGGCGGCGCTCTCCGCCCCCGAGCCGCTTTCGCCTGAGGAACGCACCGCGCTCCTCTCGCTCGCCGCCAAGGCCGCCGCCCTGGCGGGAGACGAAGCAGCGGCCCGCCGCCACCTCGCCGCCTACTGCGAGCTCTCGCCCGGCGACGTCGGGGCGCTCATGAGCCTCGCGGAGAGGTACCGGCGCGCCGGCGACCTCGCCAGCCTGGCCGCCACCATCGATCGCCTCCTCCCCCACGTGCGGGGGGGCGACGCGGCCCTTCTCCTCGTGGAGCGGGCCCGGATCTCCGCCGCCTCGGGAGACGGGGCGAGCGCCGGCTGGCTCCTCGAGGAGGCGCTCACCCTGTCTCCCGAGTCCTTGGAGGCGCTGCGCGCGCTCACCGATCCCCCGGTGGCCGAGGCCGTCCCCCCCGCGCGGCGCGCCGAGCTCCTCGCCCGCCGTGCCGCGCACCCGGGCGCCACCGCGGACGAGATCTCGGCCGCGGACGGCGAGAGGGCGAGGCTCCTCCGCGACCTGGGCGAGGCCGAGGCCGCCCTCGAGGCCCTCCGCGCCGCCGCTCTCCGAGGCACGCCCGACGATGGTGCCCTGGAGCTGCGCGCCGCCCTCGCCGCTGCGGTGGGGAACGCAGCGGAGGAGGCGTCGGCCCTGCTCGAGCGAGCCGAGCGGGCGCGCGCCCGCGGAGAGCCGGGCGCCGCGGACCGCCTGGCCGAGGCCGGCCTTTCTGCGCTCTCGACCGGACTCCCGGGCGCCCTGGGAGCGCTCGAGGCCGCGCTTGCGCTCGGCCCGGGCCGCGAGAACGAGCGCGCCCTGCGCCTCGCCCTCCTGGAGCAGGCCCGGGCCTCGGGCGAGGAGGGGAAGGAGCGTGCGCTCCTCGGTGGGCTCGTCCCCCTCCTGAGGACCGGCGAGCGGCCCGCCGCCCTGCTCCGGCTTTCCGCGCTCTGCCGGGCCGCTGGAGATCCCGTCGCCGCCCGGAGCGCGGCGGAAGAGGCGAGGACGCTCTCCCCGCGCGATCCCGGCGCGGTGGAAGCCGCTCGCGCCGCGGCCGAGGCCGAAGGGGACCTGGCCGCCGTCGCCGACCGGCTCGGGGAGCTCTCCGAGCTCATCCCTGAGGAGCGTGGCCGGCATCTCGTCGCCCGGGCCCGCCTGCTCGCCTTCTTGGGACGGCCCGAGGAGGCGGATCGGGAGTACAGCCTCGCCCTGGCCGCCCTCCCCCCGGACCGCGAGCTGGCCGAGGAGCAGGTGCGCTTCAGGCGGCAGAGCCTGCCTGCCGCCTCGGCGGCCGAGCCGCTCGAGGCGTACGCCCAGCGCGCCACCGACGGCCGCGAGGCCGCCCGCGCCCTGCGGGCAGCCGCGGCCCTGGCCCTCGCCGCCCAGGACGCCGGCACGGCCCTCCGCTGCGCCCGGCGGGCCCTGGCTCGCAGCCAGGACGACCTCTTCTATGCGGGCCCGCTCCTCGCCCGCATCCTGTACCTGGGCGGCTCCTTCGCCGAGGCGCTGGTCCTGCACCGCCGGCTCTTCGAGGCGGGCCTGGACCGGTTGCCCGGCGAGGAGGCGCTGGTGCTCGCGCAGCAGCTCGCCGAGCTGGCCGAGGCGGCGGGTGAAGAGCAGCTGGCGCGGGCCGCGCTGGACAAGGTGCTCGCCCTCCGTCCCTCGGACCTCGACGCCGCCACCAGGCGGTTCGCCCTCGACCCGGACCGCGCCCGGGCCGCCCGAGAGCTTGCCGGCCAGGCCGACTTCTGCCGCTCGGCCACCGCTCGCGCCGAGGCGCTGGCTTCGGCTGCGGAGGCGGCCCTGGGCGACGTCGGCGACGCCACCCTGGCCGACGTCCTGTTCCGGCGGGCGCGGGACGCGACCCTGCGACTCCCGGCCCGATCCGCCGCCCTCGCCCGCCGGCGGGCCGAGGCGTTCCGCGCCGCCGAGGGGGCGCGCTCGCCGGTCGTGGTGGAGGCCCTGGGGGAGGCCGCGGAGCAGGCGCTCCAGCTCGGGAACCGGGGAGAGGCCCGAGAGCTGTTCCAAGAGGCGACCGCCCTCGCAAAGGAGCGAGGCCAGCTCGGGCGTGCCGCCGCCTTCCTCCTTCGCCAAGCGGAGCTCTCGGCCGAGGGGGGCGAGGCGGCTGCGCACGCCCGGGAGGCGGGCGACCTCTTCGCCTGGGCGGGCAAGTTCAAGGAGGCGACCGCGGCTCTGCGACGGGCGCTCGAGATGAAGCCGGGCGACGCCGAGGCCCTGGTGCTCCTCGAGGCGGTGGCCCGCGCCCAGGGCGCGGAGGGCGCGTCGCTCCTCACCGAGGTGCTCGAGGAACGGGTGGGCAAGGTGGCGGCCGGCCCGGAGCGGGCCCGGCTCCGGGTGGCGCTCGCCGACGCGCACCTCTCCTCCGGCGGGGAGGGCGCGGCGGAGCGCTCGGAGGCGGAGCTCCGGCGCGCGCTCGAGGACGATCCGGCGTCGGCGGCGGCCACCCAGAGGCTTTCCGAACGGCTGGCCGGGGCGGGGCGCAACCCGGAGCGGGCGCGGCTCATGCTCGAGCAGGCGGCCCACGAAACCGATCGCGTCGCTTCGGCGCGGCTGCGGCGCGAGGCCGCCGTCCTGCTCGCCGAGGCGCCCGGGGCGGCCGACCGGGCCATCGCCGCCGCCACCTTCTCCGAGCTGGCGACGGAGGAGCCCCGCGATCTCGACGCCCATCGAGCCGCCGCCCGGCTCTTCCACGACCTGGGGCAGCGCGAGCGGGCCATCTCCCATCTCGCCGCCCTGGTCCGCGCCGACCCCGACGACGAGGGGGCTGCCCGTGACCTGGCCGAGGCCTGGTCCGACCGCCACCGGGAACGGGCCGAGCTGTTCTTGGAGCGGGCCGAGGCAGCGAAGGGGGAGATCCGCGCGGGCCGCCTCCGCGAGGCGGCCAAGGCGCTCTTCGCCGCCGGGGAGGACGCCCGGGCCCGGGGCGCGCTCGTCTCGGCCTTTGGCGCCTGGCCGGCCGACGACACCGCCTTCGTGGCGGCCCTACGCGACGCGACCGAGGACGTGGAGCGTATCGACGCGGTGCTGTCGGCCCGGGCGGCGGCCGTTCCTTCCGAGGCGGCCGCCTGCCACCGGGCCCGCGCTGACGCGCTCCTCGCCTTCGGCGAGGCGGAGCGTGCCATCTCCGCCTATCAGGCGGCCCTCGAGGTCGCCCCCGACGACGTCGCCGCCCTGGCGGCCCTGGCCGCCTGCTACTCGGCCGCCGGTCGCGACGGCGACGCCCGTACCGTCGACGCACGCTTGGTCGCCCGGGCTCTGGCGGACCCCAAGGCCGTCTCGCCCTCGGCGGAGGCGACCGCCCGGTACCGGCTGGGCCTCGCCGCCTGGGCCGAGGGCCGACCGGTAGACGGGATCGACCACCTCGAGCGCGCCCTCTCGCTCGCCCCCGCCGACGAGCGCGCCGGGATCGCTTGGGCGGCCCTGGCCCACGGCCATGCCGCCCGCGGGGACCGGGACCTGGCCCTGGCGGCGGCGCGCAGCCGGACCGAGCGGGCCCTGGCGCTCGGGCTTGCGGAGGAGCGGCGCCAGGCGCTCGAGGCCGGGGCGGAGCTGGCCGGGCAGCTCGGCGATCTCGGGCGCGACGCCGCCGAGATCCTCTTCTCTCTCCTCAAGCTACGAAAGGAGCAGGGGGAGGAGGCGGAAGTGCTCGAGCCCCTCGCCCGCCGCGCCGCCGCGAGCCTCTCGGCCCTGGGCGAGGAGGTCCGCGCCGCCGAGGCCTTCGCCCTCGCCGGGCTCGCTCCCCCTCTCGCCGAGCCCATCGCGGCACCCGCCCCGGCCCCCGCTCCACCCGCACCCGCGGTGGAGTCGCTCTCGGACCATGCCGCGCCGCCCGACTCGCGCGAGGCGGCGCGGCTGGCCGCGGAAGAGGCCATGGCCCGGGGCGATCCGATCGAGGGCTGTGCCGCCCTCGTCCGCTACGCCGAGGCGCTCCTCGCCTCCGGAGCCGCCACCGAGGAGGTGCGGGCCGCGCTCGAGCTTTCGACCGAAGCCGATCCAGACTCCCCTGCGCCCTGGCGGGTCCGAGCCCGGGTCGAGAGCGCGGCCGGCGACCCGGCGGAGGCCGCCCGCGCCCACCTCTCGATCTCGATCCGGGCCGAGGGAGAGGAAGCGGCGCGGTCCGCGCTGGAGGCGGCACGCCTCTTCGAGGAAGCCGGACTCCACGGCCAGGCGGTCCGCGCCCACCGCGCCGCCGTCCACGCAGAGCCCGGGTGCGTCCCGGCCCGGACCTTCCTCGCCGAGGAGGCGCTCGCGTCGGGGGACGCGGAGGGCGCCGCCGTGCACCTCGCCGCCATCGCCCCCGAGACCGTTCCCGCCGAGGAGCGGCCCGCGCACGCTCGGCGCCTGGCCCGCGCCTTCGAGGCGGCGGGCCGGCGCGCCGACGCCGAGGCGGTCTGGACCGCGATCCTGCAGGGCGACGGGGGCGACCGGGAAGCCTTCGAGCGGGCCGCTTGGCTGGCCCGGGAGCGCGGGGCCCTCACCACCTGGATGGAGCTGTCCCAGATCCACGAGCAGGCGCTCGCCCGGGCGAACGACACGCCGGCGCGGGCCGAGCTCCGCTGCGCCCGGGGCGAGGTGCTGGCCCACGCGGGCCGGCTCGAGGCGGCCCGCGGGGCCTACTTGTCCGCGCTCGAGCTCGCTCCTGATCACCGCGCCGGCCGCGCCCTCGCAGAGCTGGACGGCCGTCGCGAGGGATGGGCCCAGGCCGCCGAGGAGCTCTCCGCCGAGGCG
>DATJVF010000355.1:0-12064 GCA_035501995.1 Anaeromyxobacteraceae bacterium | reverse complement strand
GGCGTCGGCCTGGGGCTGCGCCACGTGCTGCCCGAGGCCGAGGCGCGCCGGGTGGTCTCGGTGATCGGGGACTCGACCTTCGTCCACTCGGGCGTCTCGGGGCTCATCGAGGCGATCTACAACCCGCCGAAGAGCGGTCACGTGGTGCTGGTGCTCGACAACGGCACCACCGCCATGACCGGCCAGCAGGAGCACCCCGGCACCGGGCGCACCCTCGATCACGCGCCCACCGGCAAGATGTCGATCGAGGGCGTGGCGAGGGCGCTCGGGTTCAGGAGCGTGACGGTGCTCGACGCCTTCGCCGACCCGGCCGGCTTCGAGAAGCTCCTCGCCGAGCGGCTCGGGGCCTCCGAGCTGTCCCTCATCGTGGCCCGGCGGCCGTGCGTCTTGGCGGCGGCCGACATCCGCAAGTGGGAGCAGGCGGCCGAGCGCAGCGCGGTCGAGGCCTGTCGGGCCTGTGTCGAGGAGTGACGCCATGGGCAAGGTGGTGAACGTGGTGCTGGCGGGCCTGGGTGGCCAGGGCGTCCTCAAGGCCTCGGACATCCTGGCCGACGCGGCCCTCCGCGCCGGGCGCGACGTCAAGAAGGCCGAGATCCACGGCATGAGCCAGCGCGGGGGCTCGGTGAGCTCGGACGTGCGCTTCGGGGAGAAGGTGCTCTCGCCCATGGTGCCCCGCGGCGAGGCCGACTTCCTGGTGGTGCTGGCGCCCTCCGAGGTGGAGGTCAACCGGCCGCTCCTCAGGCCGGGGGGCGTGCTCATCACCCCCGATGCGGTGCCCGAGGAGGCGCTCCGGAACAAGCGCAGCCTGAACGTGGCGCTCCTCGGGGCCCTCTCCCACCACCTCGATCTCCCCGAGCGGGCCTTCCTCGACGCCGTGAAGGCCTCGCTCCCCGAGCGGTTGCACGCGGTGAACGAGCAGGCCTTCGCCGCCGGCCGCGCCGCGGCCGGCCGGGCCCGGACCTAAAGGGGAGGGACGCCCTTGCGCACCTGGAACGACCCGCCGGGCGGCTTTCACCCCGCGAGCGCTCCCGACTACCTGCCGCGCGCCCGGCTGGCCGAGGTCCAGCTCCAGCGGCTGCAGAGGGTGGTGCGGCGCGCCCACGACCGGGTCGAGCTCTTCCGCCGGCGCCTCGCCGAGCGGCACCTCGCTCCCGACGACCTGCGCTCGCTCTCCGACCTCGCCCGCTTCCCCTTCACGGTCAAGAGCGACCTGCGCGACGCCTACCCCTTCGGCCTGTTCGCGAGTCCCATGGAGGACATCGTCCGCCTCCACGCCTCCTCCGGCACCACCGGCAAGCCCATCGTGGTGGCCTACACCGAGGCGGACCTCGCGGTGTGGACCGAGGTGATGGTGCGCACCTTCGCGGCCTGCGGGGTGCACCGCGGCGACGTGGTGCAGAACGCCTACGGCTACGGCCTGTTCACCGGCGGGCTCGGCGCCCACTACGGCGCCGAGGCGCTCGGGGCCACCGTCATCCCCATCAGCGGCGGCAACACCGAGCGCCAGCTCATGGTGATGCAGGACTTCGGCGTCACCGCCCTCTGCTGCACGCCCAGCTACTTCCTGCACCTCGTCGAGCGGGCCCGCGAGATGGGCATCGACTTCTCGCGGCTGCGGGTGGGCATCTTCGGGGCCGAGCCCTGGAGCGAGGCCATGCGGCAGCGCATCGAGGCCGAGAGCGGCATCCGCGCCCACGACATCTACGGCCTGTCGGAGATCGTCGGTCCGGGCGTCGGCATCGAGTGCGCCGAGCAGGAGGGCCTGCACATCTTCGAGGACCACTTCCTGCCCGAGATCATCGACCCGGACTCGGGCGAGGTCCTGCCCGACGGCACCGAGGGCGAGCTCGTGCTCACCACCCTCTCCAAGGAAGCGATGCCGATGATCCGCTACCGGACCCGCGACCTCACCGCGCTCGTCGAGGGGCCGTGCCGCTGCGGCCGCACCTTGCGCCGCATGCGCCGCATCGCCCGCCGCTCCGACGACATGTTCATCGTCCGCGGGGTCAACGTCTTCCCCTCCCAGGTGGAGTCGGCCCTGCTCAAGGTGGAGGGGACGCTCCCCCACTACCAGATCGTGCTCACCCGCGAGGCCGGCCTCGACCGGATGGAGGTCAAGGTCGAAGTGACCGGGGAGGTGTTCTCGGACAAGATCCGGGCCCTCGAGGCGCTGCGGAAGAAGCTCGAGGCCTCCCTCGAGCACGTCCTCGGCCTGCGGGTCACGGTCACCCTCGTCGAGCCCCGCTCGCTCGCCCGCAGCGAGGGCAAGGCGCGGCGGGTGAGCGACCTGCGCAACCTCTAGCCGCCAGGAGGACCCGATGAAGCTGCAACAGCTCTCGCTCTTCCTCGAAAACCGCCCCGGCCAGCTGCGCGCCCCCTGCGAGGCCCTCGGCCGAGCGGGGGTGGACATCCTCACCATGTCGCTCGCCGACACGGCGCAGTTCGGCATCCTGCGCCTCATCGTGAAGGACTGGCCGCGGGCCAAGGCGGTGCTGGAAGCGGCCGGGATGGTGGTGAACGTGACCGAGGTCTTGCCCATCGAGGTCGACGATCGGCCGGGGGGACTCGCGGCCGCCCTGGCCGCCATCGAGGAGGCCGGGCTGGGCGTCGAGTACATGTACGCCTTCGCGGCTCGCAGCACCTCCGGCAAGGCCGCCATCATCTTCCGCTTCGAGGACCCCGACCGCGCCCTCGCCGCCGTGCGGGCGCGCGGCCTGCGCATCCTCGACGGCGACGAGCTCGTCGCCATGCGCTCGTGAGACCCGAAGACCGGCCCGGGGCCGCGTCCGCCCTCGCGGTCTCTCGGCGGTCGCTGCCCTCTTAGGCCGCTCCCATGCCGCTCGAGATCGACCACGCCATCTTTGACCCCGCCGAGACCCTCTCGCGCGACGAGCTCCACGCCCTGCAGTCTCGCCGCCTGCGCGAGCAGGTCGCGAAGGCCGAGGCCGCGCCGCTCTACCGCGCCGCCTTCGCCGCGCACCGCCTCGACCGGCGGGGGGTGCGCGGGCTCGAGGACCTCGCCGCGCTCCCCTTCACCACCAAGGAGGACCTGCGACGCTACTACCCGCTCGGCCTGCTGGCGGTCGGGCGCGACCGGATCGCCCGCGTCCACGGCTCCTCCGGGACCACCGGCAAGCCGGCCTTCGTGGCCTACACCCGGCAGGACCTCGAGACCTGGTCCGGGCTGTGCGCGCGCTTCCTGGTGGCCGGGGGGCTGCGCAGGGAGCACCTCGTCCAGGTGGCGTTCGGGTACGGCCTCTTCACCGGCGGCTTCGGCCTCCACGCCGGCATCGAGCGGGTGGGGGCCGGCATCGTCCCGGCCGCCGGCGGCAACACCCCGCGACAGGTGATGCTGCTCGAGGACCTGCGGGCCGACGCGCTCGTCTGCACCCCCTCCTACGCGCTCCACATCGCCGAGGTGCTGGCCGAGCAGGGGCGCGGCCCGGCCGCGCTCGCCCTGCGCTACGGCTACTTCGGCGGCGAGCCGTGGACCGAGGAGATGCGCGGCGAGATCGAGCGCCGGCTCAACCTCACCGCCTTCAACAACTACGGCCTCTCCGAGGTGATCGGGCCGGGGGTGGCCGGCGAGTGCCGGGAGCGCGACGGCATGCACATCGCCGAGGACCACTTCGTCGTCGAGTGCTTGGACCCCGAGACCCTGGCGCCGGTCCCCGATGGGCGGTCGGGCGAGCTCGTCTTCACCTCGCTCACCAAGGAGGCCTGTCCGGTCATCCGCTACCGGACCCGCGACATCGCCTCGCTCGACCGAAGGCCCTGTCCCTGCGGGCGGACCGGCGCCCGGCTGAGCCGGGTCATCGGCCGCTCGGACGACATGCTCATCATCCGGGGCGTCAACGTCTTCCCCTCGCAGGTGGAGGAGGCGCTCCTGCGCGTGGAGGGGACGACGCCCCACTACCTCGTCGAGGTGTCGCGCCCGGGCTCGCTCGACGAGGTGGTGGTGAAGGTCGAGATCCGGCCGCAGGAGTTCTCCGACGAGATGCGGCAGATGATCGCCCTGCGCGACCGCATCGATCACGAGATCCACTCCATCACCGGGGTGCGCATGGGGGTGGAACTCGTCGCGCCCGGCACCCTGGAGCGCTCGACCGGGAAGGCGGTCCGGGTCCTCGACCACCGCAAGGCCCGGACCTGACAGCCGAAACGGGCCGGGCTGGGGTGGCCTCGCTCCCGAGAAACCGAACCCTCCGCCTCCCCTCTGGCTCCCACTCCCGATGAGCGAGATCCTCGTCCCGCTGCTCCTCTTGGGCGCCTGGCTCGCCCTGCAGACCTTCATCCTGCCCAGGCTGGGCGTTCCCACCTGAGCCGTGCCGCGCCCCCGGTCGGGGGCCGATGAGGTCGGCGGCGGGGAAAAGAAGAGCGGCTGCGACGGAGGGTGAGGCGCGCCCCCTCCCCTGGAGGCCGGTGCCCCCCGGGGATCCCCTACAGCTCGCGGAGGAGGTGGCGGGCGAGGAGCGCCGCCTGGGTCCGGATCTCCGGGATCGAGGTCGACTCCCACAGCTCGCCGCGCCGCAGGGGGCCGATGGCGAAGAGGTGCTCCGAGGGATGCCCGAGGGCGTCGCGCACCGCGCCCAGGCCCTCGGTGTCGAGGCCCATGCCGAGCGGCCCCGGCCGCGCTCGCCGGCTGGCGAACAAGGACGCGAGGAGCGGGCTGTCCCGCGGACCGAGGGATAGCCCCGGGCCGCTGCAGTTGACGACGCGTGCGAAGCGGCCGAGGGCCTCGCCGCCGCCCCGGGTTCGCCAGCGCGCCAGGGCCTCCCCCCGGTCGAGGGCGAGGTGCACGAGCCGACCCGCCACGACCCGCAGCTGGCCCGCGGCGCGCAGGGCCTCGATGCGGCGGGCGACCGAGGGCGGCGCCCGCTGGGCGTGGGCCTCCCAGAACGGCAGGAGGTGGCGGACGAAGCGTCGGCGCTCCTCGAGCGGCAGTTCCTGCCACAGCCCCTGGGCGGAGGAGCGCACCGCCTCCACCACCGAGCGCCACCCCTCCTCCGGGGCGCCGGCGCGGGGGTCCTTGGCGGCCTGGCGGATCGCGCGGGTGAGCGCCGAGAGGCGGCCCCTGGCGGAGAGCGTGAGCGCGAACTCGAGCGGGTGGAGCGGGCCCTCCGCGAGCGGCAGCAGCCCGTGCCGGGAGAGCACCCAGAGCGGGCCGCGGTGGCCGGAGGAGGTGAGGGTGAGCACCGCGTCGAGGAGCGTGAGGCCAGAGCCGAGCAGGAGCACCGGCGCCTCCACGGTGAGCCCGGAGAGCGCCTCCCGCGACCAGGGCGTGCGTGCGTAGAGCGCCGAGGCGATGAGCTCGCGGTCCGCGACCTTCGGGTCCTCGGGAGGCGGCGCCCCGAGGGCCAGAACCACGGCGGGCGCCGACAGGCGGCCGCCGACCGAGAGCGCGAGCTGGGTGCGCGGCCCCCCCTCGAGCGAGGTCACCTCGGCCTCGACGAGGTCGACCTTCCCGCCCAGGCGGCGCCCGGCCCGCCGGGCCTCCTCCAGGGTCGCCCCGAGATAGCGCCCGTAGCGCCGCCGCGGCGCGAAGGCCAGCGAGGCGGAGGCGGGCGCGAGCCGCCCGAGCCAGCTCGCGAAGTGGTCGGGCTCCTCGGGCAGGGCGCTCATTCGGTCGGCCGGGAGGTTCAGGAGGTGCTCGGCGTCCATGGTGCCGAAGGCGACGCCGCGCGCGAAGGCGCCGGCTCGGTCGAGGAGAGCCACCCGGAGACCGGACCGGGCCTGGCGCATGAGCTGGATGGCGAGCAGGGTCCCGCTCGCGCCCGCGCCCACGATCGCCACGTCGTACACCCTGGAGGGCGGTTCCTGAGGCATCGCGTTCCCCTGCCGAGGGAGAATGTGCGCCCAGCGGGGACGCGATGCCATCGGAAGGAGCGGTACCAGGGCCCCGGAGGTGACGCCGCCCTGCGCGGCGCACTGGGCGGGGCCCGTGGAAGGCCTCGAACCGACCGGTCGCGGCGGGCTCTCGAGGCCTTGTCGCCTCAGGAGCTCGAAGGCTTCGGCGCGCGCCGCGCACAGCGAGAGGGGCTCCATCCCGAGGGCCACCCGGGCCTCCTCGACGAGGCCGGTCCAGTTGGCGTCGAGTCCCTCGAGCGGCGGCTCGGGCATCGCGGTCGCGAACGGCCCGGCCCCCTCGGGCGGGGGCAGCAGGCCCAGACCGGCCTCCCAGACGAGCTGCTCGGCGACGATGATGGCGGCGTTGACCGGCTGGGGTACCCCCTCCACCGTCACCTCGTGGTGGGTGGCCACCGCGCGCGCGATGGGCTCGGGGAGCTTCCACAGGCGGGCGAGGAGGCCGGAGGCCTCCTCGTGCAGCTCGTTCAGGGTGGGGGCGAGGTCCTGGAAGGCGGCGCCGCGGAAGCGCCCGTCCTCGGCGAGCACGAGGAGGCTCGCGGCCAGGCCCACGTCGTGGAGGAGCCCGCAGAGGAAAGCGTACTCCGCGTCGACCAGGGTGCGGGCGCAGACGGCCTTCACCACGTGCGCGGTGGCGGTGGAGTGGCGGGCGAGCAGGTCCATGGGCCCGGCGTAGCCCGGCGCCCGGAAGACCCGGAGGTGGAGGGCCGCCTCGAGCACGAGCTCGCGGAGGGTCTTGAGGCCGAGCCGCACCGCGGCCTGATGGAGGGAGAGGATGGGCGAGCGGGAGGCGTAGAGCGCCGACTGGGCGATGGAGAGCACCTTGGCCGCCAGCACCGGATCCCGCTCCAGCACCTTCACCACCTGCCCGAACTGCACGTTGGGTTGCGCCGAGAGCTGTACGAGCTCGAGGGCCACCGCCGGCAGGAGCGGAGGCCGGTAGCCGGGCGAGGCGAAGACGCCCCGGAGCATGCGGGTGAGCTCGCCGGGATCGATCTCGGGAGCGCCGGGAGGACTTCCGGTCATGGCCACCGAAGGCGAGCGAAACCTGTGCCAGCCCCACCCCCTGTCCGGCGACGAGACCGTGCGTCCGGGCCCGGGTCACCCGCGCCCCCGGGTCGTCGCGGCCCGGACCTTCGGGGACGCCTCGGGACGCGCGGGAGGGGGGCCTTACGCGGCCGGCTCCGGCTCCGGGCGCGCGAAGTAGGTGCGCTCGTGGGGCGTGCGCTCGTAGGCCTGCTCCATGAGCGGGGAGGAGAGGATGAAGTCGGCCGTGGCACGGCTGCAGGCGGTCGGGATGTTGTAGAGCACGGCGATGCGGAGGAGCGCCTTGATGTCGGGGTCGTGCGGCTGCGGTTCGAGCGGGTCCCAGAAGAAGATGAGGACGTCGAGCTCCCCCTTCGCGATCATGGCCCCGATCTGCTGATCGCCGCCGAACGGGCCGGAGAGCAGTCGCGTCACCTTGAGGCCGAGCTCTCCGGCGATGACGCCACCGGTGGTCCCCGTCGCGTAGAGCTCGTGCTTCGACAGGGTCCCGACGTTGAAGCGGGCCCACTCGAGCAGGTCGCGCTTGCAGTTGTCGTGGGCCACGAGCGCCACCTTCTTGCGAGCGGACATGCGCAGAATCTTCTGCATGCGAGATCCTCGCCTAGGGGAGAAGGCCCGCGCCCTTCCTGGCGAGCCGACCCCCTTGTAGCGCGCGGGACCTCGCCTGGCCGCACTCTCTCGAAGTCCCGCTAGAGTCGGAAGGGCCGGAGGCCCTAGCAAACCACGGGAACGAGCCCGAGGTCCAAAAAGCGAGAGGGGACGCCCTCCTGCTAGACCACACGGGTCGTTCGCTCCAAGGAGCGGGTGCGCGGGCGGGGGCTCGCTCGGGGCCGGGCGCCCCTGGCGAGAGGGCGAGCCCGTCCTACGCCCGGACGGCGGGGAAACGGGCCCCCTCGGCCGCCCTTGGGCTACACTCGTCGCCGAGATCCTTCTCGGCGGCCGTGCGTTCCACCCTTGCGTGGCCGTGGCGTGGAGCGCGTGGCGACCGAACCGAGCGACGAGCGGCTCATGCGGCGGTACCAGGCGGGGGACGTCGTGGCCTTCGAGGTCCTCTTGCGCCGGCACCGCCAGGCCGTCTACGCCTTCTTGCACCGGCTCACCGGAGACGGGGCGCGCGCCGAGGACCTGGCCCAGGAGACCTGGCTCAAGATCGTGGCCTCCGCGCCGCGCTGGGAGCGCCGGGCGCGCTTCACGACCTGGGCCTTCGCCATCGCGCGCAACCTGGCGGTGGACGAGGCGCGCCGGTCGGCCCTGCGCTCGCCCGGCGCAAGGTCGGGTGGGGAGGGCGAGCCCGCCCTGGAGGTGCCTGCGGACGGGCCCTCGCCCGAGCGAGGCGCCGAGAGCGCGCTCTTGCGGCCCAAGCTGGAGGCGGCGCTCTCGGCCCTGCCGGTCGAGCAGAGGGAGGTGTTCGTCCTGCGGGAGTACGCCGGGGTGCCGTTCGCCGAGATCGCCGAGATCACCGGCGCCGAGGTCCCCACCGTGAAGAGCCGCATGCGTTACGCGCTCGAGGGGCTGCGGGCCGAGCTCGTGCGGCGGGGGGTCTTGCCGGAGGGGTCCGACGAGGAGGCGAGGACCGCGTGATGGATCACGAGACCTGCCGCGAGCGCCTCCTCGAGCTGTGCTACGGCGAGCTCGCCGCCAAGGAGAGCCTGCGGGTCGAGGGACACCTCTTGGCCTGCCCGGCCTGTCGGGCCGAGCGCGATCGCCTGGCCGCCACCCTGCGGGCCATGCGGGAGCACGCGGTGCCGGCCGCGCCGGTCGGGGGCGAGGGGGTCCTCCTCGCCGCGGCCCGGAAGGCCGGCGAGGAGCGGAAGCGGAGCTCCCTCGGGCTCGCCCTGGGCGGCTTCGGGCTAAGGCTCCTGTGCGGCAGCGCCTTCGCGGTCCTGATGGTGTTCCTGCTCCTCCACCGGGGAGAGCGCCGCTCGCAGGTCGCCGAGCGGGGCCGTGGCGCCGCGCCGCCGTCGCTCTCCGCGCCTCCGCCCGCGGAGGCGGCCCCCGTCCCGCCGGCTCCGGCGAGGGCTGAGGACCTGGCCCGGCTCCCGGCGCCGGCCGAGGCCCTGGCCCGGAACGGCGCGCCGGCGAGGGCGCCCGAGGCGGCGACCCGGGAGGAGGTGGCGCTCGCGGCGCCCGGGGCGGCGGCCAGCGCAGGCCCGCAGCCGCGCGCGAAGGCGGCCGCCCGCGCGGAGGCGGCGAGCGGCCCCGAGGAGCCCGGGGCCCTCGGCGCCGTCGCCCGCGAGGTGGAGCGCCGCCTCGCCGCGGGCGAGCTCAGCGCGGCCCAGCGGCGCTTCGAACCCTGCCCGGGCGGCGACCTCAGGCGCACGGCCTTCGTCGACCGCGAGCAGCGCGTCCGCAAGCTCGTGCACGAGCGCGATGACGGTGCCGAGGTCCTCGAGTGGTTCGACGGTGAGGGGCGCCTGCGCGAGGCCGTCCTGCGCGGCCGGGGGGCCGCTTGGAGCGAGCACCTCGAGGTGGACGAGCGGGGCGCGGAGCGGGTGGTGGAGGCGAGTGGGCCCCCCCCGGCCGCCGCGCCGACGCTGGTGCGCCGGGATCCCTCCGGGGCCTTCTTCGCCGGGCCCGGCTGCCGGGGCGCGGAGCGGCCGTGACCCACGGGCGCGGCGAGTGAAGGTGCGCCTCCTCGCCATCGGGCGCGACCGCTCCGGGCTCTACGCGCCAGCGGTGGCGGACTACGTCGCCCGGCTCGGCCGCTACCTGAACTTCGAGCTCGTGGAGCTCCCCGAGGCGAGGCGGTACGCCGGCACCCCGCTCTCGCGGGCCGAGGAGGGGGAGGCCCTCCTGGCGAGGCTCAAGCCGGGCGAGTACGCGGTGGCGCTCGACGAGCGGGGCCGCGAGCCCACCAGCCTGGAGCTGGCGCGGCGGGTCGGGCGCTGGCTCGAGCAGGGGCGCGACCTGGCCCTCGTCCTGGGGGGAGCCCTGGGGCTCGCGCCGGAGGTGCTGGCCCGCGCCGACGAGACGCTGGCGCTCTCGCGCCTGACCTTCGCCCACCGGCTGGCGCGCCTCGTGCTCGTCGAGCAGCTCTACCGTAGCCTGACCATCCTGCGAGGCGAGCCGTACCACAAGTGATCCACCCCGAGCGGTGGCTCGGTGCGGGCCCGGCGCCCCGAAGGAAAGAGGAGGCCGCGCCCCGGCTTCGTCGAGCCACGGGCCGCCAAACGAGGTAAGGTCGAGGGTGGGCCATGCGCATCCTCTACGGGGTGGTCGGCGAGGGGATGGGCCACGCGATGCGTTCACGCGTGGTCATCGATCACCTCGCGCGGTCGCACGAGGTGCAGGTGGTGGTCTCCGGCCGCGCCCACGACTACCTCAAGACGCGCGAGAGCGACCGGCTGGGGGTGAGGGAGATCTGGGGCCTCACCATCGTCTACGAGGACAACGAGGTGCGCAGCTTCCGGACCCTCTTCCAGAACCTGAAGGGCGCGGTGAAGGGCGGCTGGCCGCACAACGTGAAGGCCTACTTCGACCTCGCCGAGCGCTTCGAACCCGAGGTGGTGATCTCGGATTTCGAGAGCTGGAGCTACCTGTTCGGGAAGAGCCACCGCCTGAAGGTCATCTCCCTCGACAACATCCAGGTGATCGCGCGCTGCGCCCACGCGCCGCGGATGGTGGCCGGGCACGAGCTCGACTTCCGCCTCGCCCGCGGCCTCGTGCGGGCCAAGCTGCCGGGCTGCGCCCACTACCTCGTCACCACCTTCTTCAGGCCACCGCTCGCCCGGCCCCGCACGAGCCTCCACCCGCCGGTGCTGCGCTCGGAGATCCTGGCCGCCCGCCCCGAGCCGGGAGAGCACCTCCTCGTCTACCAGACGAGCGATTCGAACCTGCGGCTGCCCGAGATCCTCTCGAGCTGCGGGCGCGAGTGTCGGATCTACGGGTTCAGGCGCGACCTCGAGGAGGAGGTGCGGGACGGTCGGCTTCGCTTCCGGCCCTTCTCGGAGGCGAGCTTCGTCGACGACCTGCGCACCGCGCGGGCGGTGGTGGCGAACGGAGGGTTCACCCTCCTGAGCGAGTCCGTCTACCTGCACAAGCCCGTGCTCTCCTCGCCGGTGAAGGGGCAGTTCGAGCAGCTCCTCAACGCCCGCTACCTCGAGGAGGAGGGCTTCGGGTTGTGCGCCGAGGAGCTCTCCCCGGAGGGCCTCGGAGCCTTCCTCGATCGACTCCCCGACCTCGAGCGGAGGCTCCTGCTCTACCGGCAGGACGGGAACCGCGAGCTGCTCGGCGCGCTCGACGCCCTCCTCGCCCGGGCGGGCGCACCCGAGCCCTTCGACGAGACCGTCGCCTAAGCGTCCGTCGATCCGCGGAAGCGCTTACCCCTCCCGGGTCTGGGTCGAGTCCGGGTGGCGGGCACACCGGGCCGCTGGCGCCCGGGCCCTCGAGCTTATTCCAGAGCAATAAAGGCTAGCTAGGTTCTTCCTGTGCGGGCCAGCCCGGGTTTCTCACGGGCTCCTACGACCCTGGGCGGCGGGCCGCCAACCGCCTGAGAAGAGTCCTTTTTCGCTCGCGACTCGCTCAGGTCGACCCTTGGTACGGGCCGTGCTACGCCCCGTGCGGAGCGTCGAGTCGAGCGGCGCCGGGCGGCACCGAGAGGCACGGGGACCCAAGGCATGCTCAGGCCCAAAGAGCCATCGCTGTCGGCGCCGCACGAGAGGCGCGTGCGGCTGCGGATGGTGCACTTCATCGAGCTGGCCTTCCTCGCCGCGCTCGCGATCCTGGCGCTCGTGGGCGGCGCCGCCTTCCTGGCGGCGAGGTCGGTGTCCTCGCTCGCCCTCGAGCTCGCCGCGAGCAAGCTCCCCGCCGTCACGAACCTCGGCGCCATGCACGCCGCGATGGTGGCCGTGGACGGGGCGGCGGCCAAGCTCATCAACCCGCGCCTGTCCGATCAGGAGGTCCGGGCGGCGCTCTTCCTCGAGGCGGAGGAGGGCCTGAAGCGTCTCGACGCCTCCGCCGCCGCCTACCTTTCGCTCCCGCGCGGCCCGGCGGTGGCCCGCCTGTGGAGCGAGTTCGAGCCCGCGCGCGACGCCTGGCGCGCGGCGGTGGAGAAGGTGGTCGCCCTGCAGCGCAAGCACGAGCAGCTCGTGGCGCAGGGGGCCGACGGCGACGACCCGCGCCTCATCACCAACGAGTCGAGGTCGATCGAGGC
>DATJVF010000354.1:0-6581 GCA_035501995.1 Anaeromyxobacteraceae bacterium | reverse complement strand
GGGACCAGGTGGGGATCATCGCACCGCCACGCCTTGCGGCCTAAGATGTGCTCCCCGTGGACGCGCCTCCCCCCGGACACGACCTCGCGGCGGGGGGCCCCCCTGCCCTGCCCCTGCCCGCCCCGGCTCCAGAGAAGAGCGCCCTCGCCTTCTTCCTCCTGGTGCTCGCCCTCTACGCGACGCTCGGGACGCTCGCCCAGGCGAGGAACCGCCTCTTTGGGTTCGCCTGGAGCGAGACCTTCACCCTGCTCGTGCCCTCGCTGGCCGTCGCCGCCGGCTCGAACTTGAGACCCGGCCGCGCCCTCCTCCTCGCGCGGCGCCCCCGGGCCGCCGCCCTGGCCCTGGCCCTCCTCGTCGGCGCCGCGAGCTCGTTCGGGGCCGACGCCCTCATGGCCCTCGAGGCGCTCGTCCTCCCCTCGCGCTTCGTGGCGGCCTTCGACCTCTCCTCCCTCTTCACCTCGGGCTCGCCCTTCTCGAGGGTGGCCCTCGCGCTCGGCGCCGCGGTCCTCGCCCCCTTCTGCGAGGAGGCGGCGTTCCGGGGCTGGGTGCTCTGTGCCCTCCGGAGCCGCCACCGGGACAAGGCCGCGGTGGCCGCGAGCGCCCTCTTCTTCGCCGTCATGCACCTCGACCCGGTGCGCCTGCCGGCCCTCCTCGCGCTCGGCGCGCTCTACGGCTGGCTGTGCCTGCGCGCGGGCTCGCTCTGGCCCTCGTTCCTCGCCCATTTCGCCAACAACGCGCTCGGGGTGGTCCTCATCGTGGCGAGCCGCCCCCACCTTCCGCCCCCGGCCGGGGCGGGGGCGGCCGAGGCCTCCACGGCGGCGCTCGTCCTCCTCGCCTCGGCGTCCGCGCTCTACCCGCTCCTCGTCGCCTACCGGCGCGCGACGCCCTCCCCGCCGCCGCCCCTCTCGGAGGCGCTGGTGCGGGCGGACCCTGCCGACCCGTCCACCGACTTCCGCTTCGAGCGGCTGCCCCGAAGCCTCCTCGTCGCCATGGTGGCCGGGGCGGCGGCCCTGGCCCTGCTCCTCGCCCGCCCCTCCTGAGGAAGGGCGCCGCGAGGACGGGCGGTCCGGCCCTACCCCGCCCGCCGGAAGAAGAGGCACTTCAGGTAGCGGCCCTCGCGGAACGCGGGGCTCACCGGGTGGTCCACCGGCTGGCGGCGCTCCTCGACGAGCTGCAGCTCGACCCGCGCCTTCAGGGCCGCCTCCCGAACCGCCTCGAAGAACTCCTCGGCCGAGACGCGCGCGCTGCAGGAGGCGGTGACGAGGAGGCCGCCGGGGGCGAGCACCCCGAGCGCCGCGCGGTTCAGGGCCGCGTAGCCCGAGAGGGCGCCCTCGACCGCGCGCTGGCTCTTCGCGAAGGCGGGCGGGTCGAGGACCACGAGGTCGTAGCGGCGCCCCTCCCTCTTCTGGCGGCCGAGGAGGTCGAAGGCGTCCTCGGCGAGAAAGCCATGGGCCGCCGGGTCGAGCCCGTTCTCCCGGAAGTTCTTCTCGGCGAGCGCGAGGGCCTCCCGGTCGAGGTCCACCGAGAGCACCCGGCGCGCGCCGCCCAGGGCGGCCGCCACCGAGAACCCCCCGGTGTAGGCGAAGCAGTTCAGGACCTCCCTCCGGCCCTCCGCGAGCTCGCGCACCCGCCGCCGGTTCTCGCGCTGGTCGAGGAACGTCCCGGTCTTCTGGCCGCGCCGCACGTCGACGAGCAGGCGCAGGCCGTGCTCCTCGATGGCGATGAGCTCGGGCGGCTCCGAACCCCAGAGGAGGCGCCCCTTGGCCGGCGCGGCGTCGTCCTCCTCGTCGTGGGGGACCTCGTCGCGCCCGTAGATCCCGAGCAGCGGCCCGAAGGCCTCCCCGAGGGGTCCCGGGTCCGACCGGGCGGCCTCCCGGAGCGCCTCCACGATGTGCCCGCGGTGGGGGGTGAGGCCGGCCGAGTAGAGCTTCAGGACCGCGAAGCGACCGTAGCGGTCGGCGACCACGCCGGGCAGCCCGTCCGACTCGCCGTGCACGAGGCGGTAACCGTCCGTCCCCCGCACGAGCTCGCGCCGCAGCTCGAGCGCGCGCGCCACCCGCCTTCGCCAGAACAGGCCGTCGATGGACTCCGCCGGGTCGCGGCTCAGGATGCGGACCGTGATGGCGGAGTGAGGGTCGTAGTAGCCGCGGGCGACGAAGCGCTCACCCTCCACCACGTCGACGATGGCGCCAGCCGGCAGGTCCCGCGGGGCCTTCTCGATGGCCCGGCGGAAGACCCAGGGGTGGCCGGCCCGCAGGTGCCGCCCGAGGTCCTTCTGCAGGGTGAGGCGGGCCAGGACCTCCCCGCTCACGACGGCCTCGGTCGGGGGCGTCGCTCGGTGCGCGCCCGGGCAAAGTTGCCCACCACGAGGCCGGGGCGCGCCGCCCGCAGGAACGCGATGAGCGTGCGCACCCCGAGGGCCTGCCCCCCGCCCCCCCGACCGCGCGCGACCGCCATGTAGAGGTCGGGGTCGATGGCGAGCGAGCGCATCTGCACCTGGTCCACCCCGGTCTCGGCGACGAGCCGGCAGAGCCGCTCCGCCTCCTGCTCGCGGTCGGTGACGCCGGGGAAGGTGAGGAGGTTCATCGCGAGGTAGGCGCCGCGCTCCTTCGCCACCCGCATCGAGCGGACCACCTCCCTGAGCCCGTAGCGGCGGGGCCGGTAGTAGGCGGCGTAGAGGTCGTCGGAGGCGCTGTTGAGCGAGATCCGGCAGGCGTCGAGGCCGGCCTCGATGAGGGCGCCGAGCGCCTGCGGCGAGGAGCCGTTGGTGTTCAGGTTGAGGGAGCCCCGGCCCGTCCGCGCCCGCACGAGGCGGATGGCCCTGGCGATGGCCCGCCAGCGCAGGAGCGGCTCGCCCTCGCAGCCCTGGCCGAAGCTCACCATGACCCGCCCGCGCGCGCTCTCGAGGTGCACCCTCGCCACCTCGGCCATCTCCTCGGCGCTGGGCGCCCTCGAGATCCGCTCGTGCGAGGCGGGGGGCATGTCCGCCGGCTGCTCGGACAGGCAGCCCAGGCAGGAGGCGTTGCAGGCGGAGGAGGACGGGATGGCGCCCTCGTCCCTCCCGTAGAAGGTGTTCTGCGCGGTGAAGCAGTGCCAGGCGAGCGCGCAGTGCGCGATCTGCCGCCAGACCGGGTTCTCTCGGGCGAGTGGGGTGGCGAGGCGAGACTCGACCCGCCCTGGCAGGTCGGGCGTGGAGTGGGTCCACGGGTTCCAGTGGTGGCGCCGGTCGGTCCGGAGGGCGTACACCGCCGGGCCCTCTGCGCCCTCGGCGGCCGCGGTGTAGGCCCACTGGGGCAGGACCGGCGCCTCGTCGGCCCGGGCGAGCGCCGGGCGCGCGGCCGCCGGCAAGAGCAGGCGGGTGAACCCCGGCGGGAGCGTCGCGCCCACCGCGTGCGGCACGAAGCGCCGCCGGCCCACCCGAGCCTCGTGGAGGGTGACCACCTCCCCGGTCGCCGGGTCCAATCCGAGCGGCCGGCGCCCCGGCAGAAGGCAGAGGGTGGCGCCCTCCGGCAGGGGGATCGCGCGCTCGCCGGGCCTCCCCACCGAGTCCCCCGCGCGCGCCGCTGCGAGGAGGGTGGGATGGGCGTAGACGACGCCGCCCGGGTCGGCGAAGAGGAGGCGGGGGCCTTGCATGTCCTTGCTGGGGAGCGGGGCGCGTCTGCCGCACCCGAGCCGGGCCGTTATAACCGAACGGGAAGAGGACTGTGGCGGCGGGGGATGGGACCCCATCGCCCGAGCGCCGTCGGCCGGGAGGTGAGAGGCGCCTCTGGCCAGGGCTCGATCGGGAAGAAAAAGGTAGCGATTCTGGATGGTTATCGCTCGGGCCCCCGTCCGCCCGCCCGCTCTCAGGGGCGAGGGCGCGCGCGGGAATCCTGCCGCCCAGGAGCCTGTTCCCTAGAGGCGCGGTAGTCTCGCCAGGAAGGGGCCCCTTGAGCTAGGAAGAGCTCATAGGCCCGCTTCGAGGAACGAAAGCCTTTCATGTTCGACCTTCCAAAGAGGGACATGAGCCACGGC
Organism: Anaeromyxobacteraceae bacterium; assembly: GCA_035501995.1. GTDB lineage: Bacteria > Myxococcota > Myxococcia > Myxococcales > Anaeromyxobacteraceae > Anaeromyxobacter_A. Next base: position 2,567 of record DATJVF010000354.1, on the reverse strand, counting down.
GAGTTCGAGCGCCTCGCCATGAAGCAGCTCGACCCGCTCTACGCGGCGGCGTTGCGGCTCACCAAGAACGAGCGCGACGCCGAGGACCTCGTGCAGGACACGTTCCTCCGCGCCTACCGCTTCTTCGACAAGTTCGAGCGCGGCACCAACATCAAGGCCTGGCTCTTCAAGATCCTCACCAACACCTTCATCAACCGCTACCGGCGGGCCGTGAAGGAGCGCAACATCGTGGAGGGCTCGGAGCGCGACGCGGTGCACGAGCGCTTCATCTCCCGCGAGGCCACCGAGTACGCCGCCAACCCCGAGCAGTACTTCTTCGACCGCCTGCTCTCCGACGACGTCCTGCGCGCGGTCGACGCGCTCCCCATCGACTTCCGGCTGGTGGTGATCCTGGCCGACCTGCAGGAGTTCTCCTACAAGGAGATCGCGGATATCCTGGACGTCCCGGTGGGCACGGTGATGAGCCGCCTGTACCGAGGGCGGCGCCTCCTGCAGAAGGCGCTCGCGCGCTACGCCGTGGTCTCGGGCGTCCTGCGCCGGGAGCCCGGGGACGGCCCGCTCGATCTCGAGGCCTTTCGTCGCCGGCGCGGGCAGACGGCCTAGGGCGAGGAGCCATGGCGAGCGACCCGACCGAGGCGAGCGACCCTTTGGACTGCGCCGAGTTCCTGCGGACGCTCGACGCCTACCTCGACCGGGAGCTCGCACCCCGCGAGGAGGCGGAGGCGGTGGAGCACCTCGCCCTCTGCCCGCGCTGCCGCGCGCTCGCCGAGGCCGAGGGCCGGTCGCGCGCCGCCATCCGCGCCGGGCTGAGGGCGGCCCTCGGCCCGTGCGGCGAGGCGGGGCAGGCCCCCGAGGCGCTCCGGGAGCGGATCCACCTCGCCCTGGCCCGCGAGCGCCGGCCGCTCTTGCGCCGGCTCCTCTCGCCGGTCCCGGTGGCCGCCCTCGCCGCCTGCGCGGCCGGCTTCGTGTTCGTACTCGCCACCCAGGGCGGCAAGGACCCCCTGGTCGAGGAATCGGTCCTGAAGCACACCCGCGACCTGCCGCTGGAGGTGACGGCCGCCTCGCTCGGGCCGGAGTCGGTGGTTCGCTGGTTCGACGGCAAGCTGGACTTCAACCCCGCCCCGCCCAGGTTCCGCGGACCCGACATCCGCGTCGTCGGTGCTCGCCTCTCCCACATCCAGGACCGCCCGGCCGCCTACGTCCGCTACGAGCTCCCTTCGGGTCACCTGGGACTGTTCATCCTCGACGACCCCGACCGCCGCTTCGGTGAGATGGGCCGGGTGGTCCACGTCGGGCCGAGCACCGTGCACCTCATCAACGCACGGGGCTTCAACGTCGCGGTCTGGCGCCGCAACGAGATCGTCTACTCGCTCGTCTCGGACCTCGACGAGGACGACCTCGCCCGCCTGGTGACGACCGCCCAGGGCCTGGCCGCCGACCGCTGAAGGGCGCCTACACCCGACCCCCGGGTGAAGTCGGCGTTTTGACACCCCTTCGGCTCGGCGCTAGGATTTTCTAGGAAATTCCGGCGAATCACGTGCCCGGGCTCGGCCGAGCGGGGCCGTGGCCGCCTTTCAGAAAGCCTCCTTCATGAAGATCCTGCTCATCGAGAGCGACGGTGCCTTTGCCCAGGAGATCTCGGCCGCCATCGAGGCGCACGGGGTCGAGGTGCGCGTCACCTTTGACGGCAAGGAGGCCTTGGAACTCGCCCGGGCCGAGCACCCGGACCTCATCGTGCTCTGCGTGGAGCTGCCCAAGATGTCGGGGTACTCCGTCTGCAACAAGCTCAAGAAGGACGACCAGCTGAAGGCCATCCCGCTCGTCATCATGAGCGGCGAGGCGACGCCGGAGACCTTCGAGCAGCACCGCAAGCTCAAGACCCGCGCCGAGGGCTACCTCATCAAGCCCTTCGCCCCGGCCGCCCTGGTCGAGCTCATCGGCACGCTCGTCCCCCTGCCGGCCGAGGCACCGGTGGTCTCGAGCGACGAGATCGTGACCCTCGACGGGATCGAGCTGCAGCCCGACCAGGAGCCCCAGGTCACCCAGGACCTCGGCGGCGCCCGGCCCGGCGCCCCGGAGGACGAGGACCTGAAGCTGCTCGACGAGGCCTTCGAGAGCCTGGCGGTCGAGGACCCCGGCACCGCCGGCGTCCGCGCCCCCGAGCGGCCGGCCCCGGCCGCCGAGACGCCGCCGCCCCCCGAGGACGGGGGCACCGACATCGACCGGCTGGGCGCCGAGGCGGACGCCGCGCTCGCCGAGCTGAACCTCGAGGAGCCGGTGGACGGCGACCTCGAGAGCGCCGCCGGGCTGCTCGACGGCGCCCCGCCGGCGGCGGAGGTGCTGGAGGCCCCGGCCGCGGCGGGACCGCCCCCGGTCGCCCCGGGGGAGCCGTCCCGGGATGCGGACGGAGAGCTCGAGCGGCTCCGGGCCGAGCTCCACGCGGCCAGGGCCGCCGAGGCGAGCCAGGCGAGCGAGCTCGCCGACCTGAAGGCGCGCCTCGCGAGCGCCGAGGGCGAGCTCGAGGCCCATCGGTCGCACGCGCTAGCGAGCGCGGAGGAGGTGCGCGC
>DATJVF010000353.1:0-2412 GCA_035501995.1 Anaeromyxobacteraceae bacterium | reverse complement strand
CTCGAGGTAGGGGCGGAGGAGGTCGGCGAGGAAGTCGAGGCGGCCCCGCTCCCCGCCCGGCTCCAGGCACCCTTCCTTCACTGCGAGGGCGCCGATCTGGCACAGGGCGGCGACGTTCTCCTCGAACAGCGCGTCGAAGCCGGCTCCGACCTGGTACATGAACTCCAGCTTGAAGAGGCGCGAGAGCGCGAGCGTGTGGGCCTTCACCGCCGCCTCGCCGGCTCCGGCCCCCCCGGCTCGCGCCGCGGTGGCGAGGAGCGCGAGCGGCACGTAGCGGTGGATGACCGCGTTCTTGTGGTAGTCGAGCAGGGGTCGCCGATCCTCCACCACCTGGTAGATGGTCTCCCCGGCCGCCCGCTCGACCTTGACGAGCCCGTCCTCGATGAACCGGACGACCGCGTCGGCCACCGGCCCCGCCAGGCGCGGATCCGCCGGCGCCGCCGCGAACCCCCGCGAGAACCGGGCGCCACCCCGGGCGGCGATCTCCCGCAGCAGCTCCACCCGGCGGGCGACCTCCTCGGCGGGTAGGCCCCGCCTCACGTGGGCGAGGAGCGAGGCCGCCACCAGGCCGACCGGAGTCATGGTGATGGCCCGGTTGATGCCGAAGGCGACCCGGTTGGCGAGCGCCTGGACGAGCGCCCGCTTCGCGGGGGAAGGACGCCCTGAGGACGAGGCCTCGGGGAGGGCGGCCTCTTCCTGGCCGAGCGCTTGCCAGGAGTTCCCGAGCCGCGAGAGGGTGAACGCGCGCAGCGAGATGGGCTCCTCGAACTGGATGGTGAGCCGCCCGTAACGCCGTCCCAGCACCTTGCGGGCGCGGAGCAGGCCGCCCAGGTTCTCCTTGTCCTTCTCGCCCCCGGCGAGCTCCTTCGCGTAGGCGCGCCCCTCCACCAGCCGCTCGTAGTCGATGGCGACCGGCACGAACAGGACGTCGTGGGTGGCCTCCTCCAGCCAGGCGTCCACCTCCATCGAGAACAGTCCGGTCTTCGGGAAGAGGAGCTTGCCGGTGCGGCTGCGGCCGCCCTCGGGGTAGAACTCCTGCGGGAACCGATCGCGCAGGAGCTGCTTCACGTAGGCGCGCAGGGTGGCGGTATAGACGCGGTTGCCGCCGAGCGTGCGGCGGATGAAGAAGGCGCCCGCGTGGCGGGCGATGAAGCCGAAGGGCCAGAAGGCGAGGTTGATGCCGGCCGCGATCTGCGGCGGCGTCATCCCGTGCTCGTAGAACACCCAGGAGAGCACGAGGAAGTCGACGTAGCTCTTGTGGCTCGGGCACAGGACGAGGGGGTTCTCGCCCGACATCCGCTTCAGCCGGGCGAGCCCTTCCTCGTCGACGTCGATGGCGTCGTAGAGCCGCCCGAAGATGAGGGCCAGGAGCGGGCGCACGAACTCGATGAAGACCGGCGAGTACCGGCTCGCGATCTCGCGCAGGTAGCGGCTCGCCTCCGCCTGCAGCTCGGACGGGCTGCGGTGGGCCTGCTGCGCCTCGCGCTCGAGCGTCCGCCGCAGGCTTCGGTCGCGCAGCACCTGCTCGCGCACGCGCGCCGCGGTCTTCAAGGGGGGGCCGACCACCGCGCGCACCTCGCCGGCCAGGTGCAGGTGGAGGGCGCTGCGGACCTTGCGCGCCAGCAGGGCGTCCGGCTCGTCCGGGCGCTCGGCCGTGAAGGTCGAGAGATCCGAGGCCCCGCCGAGCTTCAGGATCGCCCGCCGGCGGTTCAGCAAGAAGCCGATGGCGTTGGCGAAGCGGCTCGGCGCGTCGGGGGTGCCGAAGAGGATCTCGCCCACGGTGGGCTTGAGCTTCTGGGGGCGCCGCGTCCAGACGAGCAGGGCCGGCACGAGGAAGATGGGCCGGCCCAGCCTTCGCTGGGCGGCGGTGAGGATGGGGAACGGGTCGGGTCCGCGGGCCCGCCGGAGGAAGACCACCGAGGCGTCGCCCCGTGCGAGCGCCTCCTCGAGCGCCGCCACTCCGGGACGGGCCCGCGCGAAGGAGGGCATGAGGCCCGTGAGCCCGAGCGCCGAGTGGAGCGCGGGAAGGCCGAGCTTGCGGAGGAGCCAGCGCAGGAAGATGAAGTTCAGGACCCCCGCCGATCGCATGACGAAGACGATGCTGCCCTGGCGCGCCAGCTCGGCGAGGTCCCGTCCCGCCTCGGGCGGCACGCCCACCGGGCGGAACCAGCGGTCGAGCAGGCTCGAGCGCGGCTGCGCACCGCCGGTCGTCGCCGCGTCCGAGAGAGGGGAGGAGCTCACGCGTCAAAGTCTAGTCGCACCGGCGTGACCGTCGAACCGGGTGCCTTGGGGCCTTCCGGCATGACGCGGAGCGTCGAAGCTCGGGAGCCGCGGCCGGCGGGTCAGTTCGCGCCTGGCAGGCCGCTGCGCCGATAGGTGACGACGAGGTCGCCGTCCATGGCCTCGATGCGG
>DATJVF010000352.1:0-5011 GCA_035501995.1 Anaeromyxobacteraceae bacterium | reverse complement strand
CCCTGGCTAAAGTGGCCCCCCTCTACAAGCCGGCGGCTCCCGCCCCCCGGCGCGTCCAGGCCCCCGGGGGCCCGACGCCCGAGCCGGTGAAGGCGCCTGAGGCCCTTGCGGCGCCCGCACCCGCGTCCGCGAAGACGCCCGAGCCCACCGCGGCGCCCCGCGCTGCACCCGCCGACGCCGAGCATGGCGCCGAGGCCTCGAGCACGCTGCGCGTGCCGGTACCGGTCCTCGATCGCCTGATGAACCTGGTGGGCGAGCTCGTCCTGGCGCGCAACCAGCTCCTCTGCCAGGAGGGCGCCCAGGGCGACGCGCGCCTCGCCGCCACCTCCCAGCGCATCGACCAGCTCACCGCCGGCCTCCAGGAGGCGGTGATGAAGGCCCGCATGCAGCCCATCGATACGGTCTTCGCGCGGCTGCCCCGGGTGGCCCGCGACGCCGCCCAGCTCTGTGGCAAGGAGGTCCGGCTCACCACCGCCGGCCGCGAGACCGAGCTCGACAAGACCCTGCTCGAGGCCATCAAGGATCCGCTGGCGCACGTGGTCCGCAACGCCGTCGACCACGGCATCGAGCGACCCGAGGTGCGCCGCGCGGCCGGGAAGCCGCCCGAGGGCGCGGTGTCGATCCGCGCCTTCCACGACGGCGGCCACGTGACGGTGGAGGTCACCGACGACGGCGGGGGTGTGAACCTGGAACGCGTCCGCCAGAAGGCGGTGGCGAACGGGCTCCTCTCCGCCGAGGAGGCGGTGCGCTTGCCGGAGCGGCAGGTGATCGAGCTGCTCTTCCGGGCGGGGTTCTCGACCGCCGAGGCGGTGACCGCCATCTCCGGGCGCGGGGTCGGCATGGACGTGGTGCGCACCAACGTGGAGCGCATCGGCGGCTCGGTGGAGCTCGCCAGCCGTCCGGGGCAAGGCACCACCGTCCGCATCCGCGTCCCGCTCACGCTGGTCATCGTCCCCTCGCTCATCGTCTCGCGCGGCCAGGCCCGCTACGCCGTCCCGCAGGCGAACCTGGTGGAGCTGGTGCGCATCGCGCCCGAGCGCGAGGAGCGCATGGTCGTCGACGTGCAGGGCACCGCGCTCCTGCGCCTGCGCGGCTCCATCCTCCCCCTTGTCGACCTCGGCGCGGTCCTGGGCCAGGGTGCCTCGGCTCGTTCGGCCGACGGGGCCCGCCAGGTGGTGGTGCTCTCGGCCGCCGGCCGCCAGTTCGGCCTCCTCGTCGACGACCTGGCCGACACCGAGGAAATCGTGGTGAAGCCGCTCGGCCGCCAGCTGCAGCGCCTGGGCATCTTCGCCGGGGCGACCGTGCGCGGGGACGGCCGGGTGTCGCTCGTGCTCGACGTGCTGGGGCTCGCCCGGCGGACCGGGGTCCTCGCCGAGGGAGCGGAACGGGCCGACGCCGCCCAGCGCGCCGCCGAGACCGCCGCCCCGCCCCGGCGGCCCTACCTCATCCTGCGCGGCAAGGACGACGGCCGCCTGGCCATCGCGCTCGGCGAGGTGACCCGGCTGGAGGAGTTCGCCCCGGCTCAGATCGAGCGGGTCGGCGACGACGAGGCGGTCCAGTACCGGGACGCCATCCTGCCCCTCGTCCGCCTCTCGGCCCTGCTCCCCGAGCGCCGCCGGCGCTCCCGCACGCCCGAGCGGCCCGCGGACGGCGAGAAGCTCCAGGTGATGGTCCAGGAGTGGGGAGGCCGGCCGCTCGGCCTGCTCGTCGACGCGGTCCTGGACGTGGTCGAGGAGGCGGCCCAGATCGACGCCTCGCGGGCCCGACCAGGGGTGGCCGGCTGCGCCGTCCTGCAGGGGCGCATCACCGAGGTGCTCGACACGAATGCGCTCCTCTCGCGGCGGTTCGGCCGAGCCTCGACCGAGGGAGGCGCGCCGTGAGCGAGGCCCTCCACATCTGCACCTTCGTCCTCGCCGAGCGGACCTACGCCCTCCCGGTGGGCGAGATCCAGGAAGTGGTGCGCCAGCTGGACTGCACCCCGGTACCGCTCTCTCCGGGCGCGGTGCGCGGCCTCGCCAACCTGCGCGGCCAGATCACCATGGCGGTGGACCTGCGGCGCAGGCTCATGCTGCCGCCCCGGTCCCCCGGCGCCGGCGAGGTGAACATCGTCGTCCGCAGCGAGGACGGCCCGGTCTGCCTGATCGTCGACGAGGTGGGCGACGTGCTCGACCTCCCCGGCTCCGCCCTCGAGCCCCCCCCCGAGACCCTTCGACCCGCCCTGCGCCAGACCGTGCGCGGCCTGTGCAAGCTCGAGGACCAGCTGGTCCTCGTCCTCGACACCGCCCGCGCCATCGACCTCGGCTCGCCGCTGGAAGGCGAGCCCCAGCCCCACCCCGACGAGGAGTAGCCATGATCCCTGCCCCCCACGCCAACGGCACGAGCCAGGCCTCCCGCCGGAAGCATCCTGGGCTCGCCCCCGCGCCGGCCCCGAAGAGCTCGGGCCTCGCTGCCCGCTTTGCCATCGACGAGGAGAACCTGGCGCGCCGCCGCGAGTTCGTCCGCCTCGACGCCGACGACCGCAAGCTGCTCGTGAAGTTCATCGGCTGGGTGGAGAAGCACGCCGCCGAGCTGGCCCGCGAGTTCTACGACTGGCAGTTCACCTTCCGGCCCACCGCCACCTTCTTCTCCGAGTTCGCCACCGCCCAGGGCCTGCCCCTCGCCGCCCTGCGCGAGCGGCTCGAGCGCACCCAGGCGGAGTACCTCGTCACCTGCTTCGCCGGGGCGAGGGACGGTTACGACGTGGCGTACTTCGAGAACCGCCTCCACGTCGGGGCGGTCCACGACCGGATCAACCTGCCCTTCAAGTGGTACATCGGCTCGTACTGCGAGTGGGCTCGGATCGTGCGTACCCGGCTCATCGCCACCCACGGCGCACCCACCGCAGCCAAGGTGGAGGCCGCGCTGTGGAAGGTCTGGAACCTCGACCTGCAGGCCATCGGCGACTCGTTCTTGCTCTCCACGCTCGAGTCCATGGGGCTGGCGGTGGAGAGCGTCCCGGTGGCCAAGGGCGCCGACCGCACCGAGCATCTCGAGCTCGTCAAGGAGGCCTTGGCCTCCCTGCTCGCCGCCGCCCAGGCCATCGCGGCCAACCAGCTCAGGCCCACCCAGCCCCTGCCGGCGGTGGCCGGCCGGCTGGGCAAGGCCTTCGACGAGATGACCGGGAACCTCTCCGGCTTCGTCACCGCGGTGAGCCAGAACGCCCAGGTGCTCGCCAGCGCCGCCGAGGAGCTCAACGCGGTGAGCCAGCAGATGTCGGCCAGCGCCGAGGAGACCGCCACCCAGGCCTCGGTGGTCACCAAGGCCGCCGAGGTGGTGAGCGGCAGCGTCAACACCGTCGCCACCTCCTCGGAGGAGATGAGCGCCAGCATCAAGGAGATCGCCCGCAGCGCCGCCGAGGCGGCCCGGGTGGCGCTGTCGGCGGTGACCGCGGCCGACGCCACCAACGCCACCGTCCAGAAGCTCGGCGCCTCGGGCGCCGAGATCGGCAAGGTGGTGAAGACCATCACCTCCATCGCCGCGCAGACCAAGCTCCTCGCCATCAACGCCACCATCGAGGCCGCCCGCGCCGGAGACGCCGGCAAGGGCTTCGCGGTGGTGGCCAACGAGGTGAAGGAGCTCGCCAAGGAGACCGCCCGCGCCACCGAGGACATCGGCGAGCGCATCGAGGCCATCCAGGCCGACACCCGCAGCGCCGTGGAGGCCATCGCCCAGATCGGCGCCATCATCAAGCAGATCAACGAGTATCAGAGCACCATCGCCTCGGCGGTGGAGGAGCAGAGCGCCACCACCAACGAGATCGACCGCAACGTCTCGGAGGCCGCCGGCGGGTCGAGCGAGATCGCCCGCAACATCGCCGGGGTGGCCGAGGCGGCCCGCCACACCTCGCAGGGCACCGCCGATACCCAGAAGGCCTCCGCCGAGCTCACCCGCATGGCCTCCGAGCTGCAGCGGATGGTGGCCCGGTTCACGGTGTAACGTGCGCGCCCTCATCGTCGACGACTCGGCCCCGGCCCGGCTCCACGCGGGCAAGATGCTCGCCGAGCTGGGGTTCGAGGTGTACGAGGCCGCCCACGGCGGGGACGCCCTCGGCGTGCTCGCCCAGCTCGGGCCCCTGGAGGTGGTGGTGCTCGACTGGAACATGCCGTACATGGACGGCCTCGAGCTCCTGAAGACCCTCCGCCGGGACCGCAAGTTCGACCCCACCCTGGTGGTGATGGCGACCGGCAACTCCGACCTCGACTCGGTGACCCGCGCACTCGAGGCCGGCGCCAACGAGTACGTCATGAAGCCCTTCACCCGGGACGATCTGGCCGGGAAGCTGGCCATCCTGGGCTTCGCCTTCTCCGAGCCCGAAGTATGAACCGAATCCGGGTCCTCGTCGTCGACGACTCGGCCGTGGTCCGCAAGTTCGTGGCCGAGGCGGTGACCGCCTCCCCCGACCTCGTGCTGGCCGGGGTGGCCGCCGACGGGCGGGCGGCCCTCGAGCGGCTGGAGGCCACCGCGCCCGACGTCGTCACCCTCGACGTGGAGATGCCGGTGCTGGACGGCATCGGCACCCTGCGCGAGCTGCGGCGCTCCCGCCCCCGCCTCCCGGTGCTCATGCTGAGCTCCCACACGGAGCGGGGCGCGCTCGCCACCCTCGACGCCCTCGCCGCCGGGGCCTCGGACTTCGTGGCCAAGCCCGCCACCGGCGGCCCCGACGCCACCCGTGCCTTCCTCCAGCAGGAGGTGGTGCCGCGGCTGCGCGCGCTCGCCCGGCGGGCGAGCCCGGCCGCGCCACGGCCGTCCCCCCCGCCCGTGGCGCGCAGGACGGCCGCGAGCGCGATCCGCCTGGTGGTGATCGGCGTCTCGACCGGTGGGCCGCAAGCCCTGGAACGCGTCCTGCCGAAGCTGCCCCGCCACCTGTCGGTCCCGGTGGCCATCGTGCAGCACATGCCGCCCATGTTCACGCGCCTGCTCGCCGAGCGGCTCTCCACCCTCGGCCCGCTCCCGGTCCGCGAGGCCGTTCGCG
>DATJVF010000351.1:0-19527 GCA_035501995.1 Anaeromyxobacteraceae bacterium | reverse complement strand
GTGGCTGGTGAGCTCGTCGCGGACGAACCCGGCGTTGTTGAGGATGACGGTCATGATGTTGTTGAAGTCGTGGGCCACCCCGCCGGCCAGCCGTCCCACCGCCTCCATCTTCTGGGCCTGGCGCAGGGAGCGCTCGCTCTGGGCCAGCGCGGCCTGGGCCCGCTCCCGCGCCTCGAACTCGCGCCGGAGCGCCCCGGTCTGCCGCGCCACCTGCCGGCGGAGCGCCTGGTTCCAGAGGACCACCAGCAGCACGGTCAGCAGGGCGGCGCCGACCGCGAAGGCCGCCCGGCGGGCCAGCTGGGCCGAGCGGTCCCGGCGCACCCACTCCTGGTAGAGGCGCTCGAACTCGCCGCTGGCCTTGACCGCGGCCACCCCCTCGTTGAGCGCTTCCAGGAGCTGACGGCGGTCCTGTCGGATGGCGAAGGCGTACTCGGTGAGCAGGACCGGAGAACCGGTGAGGGTGATGGCGGTCGAGAGCGAGTCGCGCTCGGTGAAGGGCCTCCCCACCGCCTGGGAGACCACCGCCACGTCGGCCGCGCCCTGGGCGAGGGCGCGCAGGGCGTCCGGTTCGCTCGCCACCCGCACGAGCTCGGAGCCGTACCCCAGCTGGACGAGCGCGTCGTCGGCGTAGGCGTCGGCCTCCACCAGGACCCGCTTGTCCGCGAGCGCGGAGAGCCCCGGAACGGGAGGATCGCCCCGTCGGATGTAGAGCTCGTGGTAGATGAGCTCGTGCGGGATCGCGAAGTCGAACGCCATCTCGCGCTTCGGCGAGCGGTACATGGAGGCCACGTCGATCGAGCCCTCGGAGAGCCTGCGGCCCACCTCCTTCCAGGGCGAGAGCTCGACGCGGACCTTCAGGCCCAGCTTGCGGCCGACCGCCCGGATGAGCTCGACGTTGAAGCCGGCGGGTTCTCCCTGTGCGTCGCGGTACTCGTAGGGTGGGAAGCTATCGTCTCCGCCGTAGACGAGGTCCGCCGGGGGAGGCCCCCCGGGCCCGGCCAGGTCCGGGGCGCGGGCGAAGGCGCGACCGCCCGCGGCCAGCAGGAGGACCGCGAGCACCCAGCGGGCGAGCCGCAGGGGCACGGTCTCCCTGAAGCGCTGCCCCGGGCCAATGAGGCCGTCTTTCGCTTCCACGAGCAATTTTCGACCCGTACCGGTGGAGAGAGTGGCGGATCCGGTGGCCCGGCTCAAGTGGGTGACGGGCCCAGGCGATCGCCCGGTCGCGCTCACGCCCTCGCGAGGCAGGCCGGGGCGCTCCGACCGGGTCGGAGGCCCGCCGTGAAGGTCCTCCACCCACCTCGGAGCCCCGTGCCGCACCGCCCCGCACCAGGGCACCTCCCGGAAGGTCCAGGCGCGATGACGCGGCGCATCAGCTGGCGAGGGCCGTCCGTGGCGCGAGTTCGCCCTCGGTGAAGACGGTCCGGTCCGCTCGACGGGCGGTCGAGGCCGCCGCGTGCACCCCGGGGCCGTTCCAAGGCGCGATCATCTCGGGCTACACTCGCCTACCCCGTGACCTCGCCGCTCCCCGCCGTCGAGTTCGAGTCGCTCCTGCTCCGCTACCGGCGGCGCACCCTCGTCTTCGGAGCGTGCCTGGTCGCCTCCTGCTACGCCATCGACCTGTTCCAGCCGAACTTCGTGGCGGTGGCGCTGCTGCGCGCGGCCTGGATCGCCGTGATCCTCGGCTGTGCCGCCCTCCAGCGACCGGAGCAGGGGGCCCGCGCCGGGGCGGCGGCCCTCGCGGCGTCGCTCGCCACCGGAGTGGGGGTGGTGGCCATCGTCGCCGTGGACGGCGGGACCGGGAGCATCTACGCGGGCATGCTCCTCGCCGCTCCGTACGCGGTGCTGGTGGCGATGGTCGAGCTCCCCCTGGCGGCCGCGCTCACCGGCCTGCTGTGCGTGCTGGGCGGGGCGGCGATCCGCCTCGAGGAGGGGCAGGGGGCGAGCGCGATCGGTTGCTGGCTCTTGCTCTCCGGGGTGATGACCGCGCTCGCCACCTGGGGCACGGTGGCCGCCCGGCGCGCGTGGCGCCTCGAGGTGGCCGTCGAGCAGGAGCGCGGGCGCGCCGTGGCCCGGCTGGCCGAGACCGAGCGGCTGGCGGAGGTGGTGAGGCTGGCCCGCCAGGTGGCCCACGAGGTCAACAACCCCCTCGCGGCGGCGCGGGCCAACGTCGAGTGGCTCTGCCAAGAGCCCCCGGCGCGCGAGGGCGGGGAGCACGCCGAGGTCCTCGCCGACACGCTGGAGGGGCTGAACCGGATCGCCAAGGCGGTGGCGAGGCTGCAGGCGTCCGCGCGGGGCGCCGGGCCGACCAAGGGCGACCCCGATCGCGTGGGGGCGGTGGACGAGGCGCCGGCCCAGTCGGCCCCGGGAAGGTGAAGGTCCCGCGTGCCCGTCCGGTGCGGATGAGATGCGGGCTCACGCCCGCGGGGTAGGGCGTGCCGTCGACGCGCGCGCCGCCCTCGCGGCGCGATGAGCCGGCCGGCCGCGAAAGCCGAGCAGAGGCGTTCCGCGGCCGGCTCTCCCGCAGAGCCGGCTGCGCCGGCAAAAATTGGCGGAAAGGGAGGGATTCGAACCCTCGATACAGGTTGTCCCCGTATACTGGTTTAGCAAACCAGCGCCTTCGGCCCCTCGGCCACCTTTCCAGTGCACTGCGTCGCTTCCACCTGGCGGAGGAGGAAGGATTCGAACCTTCGGAGGGCTAGAAACCCTCGGCGGTTTTCAAGACCGCTGCCTTAAGCCGCTCGGCCACTCCTCCGGGATCCGAACCTTCAGCCAGTACCAGCACTTCGAGACCCGCCCATATACGGCAGGGGGTGGCGCATATCAAGGCCCGAGTGCCGGTCTGCTCCGGACCCTAATCCCGAGCCCGCGGGGCAGGGTGGGCTCCGGTCCGTCCGGGCGAGCGTCCTCTCCCGCGCGTCTCCTCGCCCAGCGATCGCGGGCTCTCCGACCAGGCGCGTCCCGGGACCTCGTAGGGCGCCCGCGGGACAGGCGCCGCCCCGGAAGACCCTGTCCCGTGCTCGTGCGAGAGGCGCCCCGCGCTCCATGAGTATCCGTTCACCTCCCGCCCCATAAGGGGGCTCGGGCCTGATTCCGCCACCTTCAAGGGTGAGCCGGGCTGGCCCGCCCTTCGCTCTATCGCCGGGCATGACCCGAACCCTGCACCTCGCGCTGGCTGGCCTCGCCCTGCTCAGTGCCTTGAGCGTGGGACTCGCGACCGGCATCGGCCTCGATCCGGAGGCCTTCTTCCAGGCGCTGCGTCCGGCCACGACCTTGCTCACGCGTGGTTCAGTCTCCCCGCGGCGCTCGGCGTCCGGCGGCGCGGCCGCGGCGAGCGGGCGCGCCCCGGCCTGGCTGGAGCACGCGGTCTGCCAGCGCTCCGACCTGCCGGAGCCGGCCTGTGCGCTCCTGGCCCTCACCATTCACGAGGAGTCAAAAGCCGCCCAGCTCGACCCCATGCTGGTGCTGGCGGTCATCGAGGTCGAGTCGAGCTGGGATACGCGGGCGGTCTCCGAGCGCGGGGCGCACGGCCTCATGCAGCTGCGCCGGGTGGCCTTCGAGGCCGAGGCGCGCCGGGCGCGCCTCGAGGGGGTGGACCGCTTCCAGCCCGTCGCCAACGTCCGGGCCGGCATCCGCTACCTGGCGCGGCTGCACCGCAGCTTCCGTGACCCGGACCTGGCGCTCGTCGCCTTCAACGCCGGCCCGGCGCGCGTGTGGGCGCACCTGCGCGAGGAGGGCCGCATCCCCGACCGTCTGCGGAGCTACCCCCGCCGGGTCCACCGCACCGAGAGGGCGCTGCGCCAGGAGCTCGCGCCGGAGGCGGAGCCGCTCCTCGCGTCCGCGCCCTAGGCCTCGCGCCCGCGAGCGCTCAGCGCTCGACGCCGCGCGGGAATTCCTGCCGCGTGATGCGGGAGAGCCCGCCCATGTACGGGCGCAGCACCTCGGGCAAGCGGATCGACCCGTCGGCCTCCTGGTACTGCTCGAAGAGCGCCACCACCGTCCGGCCGACGGCGACCCCGGAGCCGTTGAGGGTGTGAGCGAGGCGGGGCTTGCCCTTGTCATCCCGGTAGCGCAGCCGCATGCGGCGGGCCTGGAAGTCCTCGCAGTTCGAGACCGAGCTGATCTCGCGGTAGGCCTCCTGGCCGGGGCACCACACCTCGATGTCGTAGGTCTTGGCGGCCGAGAAGCCCATGTCCCCGGCGCAGAGCAGGACCACCCGATGGTGCAGCCCGAGCCTTCGCAGGACCTCGCAGGCGTCGTCGAGCATCCGCTCGTGGGCGGCCTCGCTCTCCTCCGGGCGGGCGATCTTGACGAGCTCCACCTTGTGGAACTGGTGCTGGCGGATGAGACCGCGGGTGTCCTTGCCGGCCGCGCCCGCCTCGGCCCGGAAACAGGGGGTCCAGGCGCAGTAGGAGATGGGCTGGGCGGCGAGCTCGAGGATCTCCTCCCGGTGAAGGTTGGTGAGCGGCACCTCGGCGGTGGGGATGAGGTAGAGGGGCGGGTCGCCGGTGGTCCGGAAGAGATCCTCCTCGAACTTGGGCAGCTGCCCGGTGCCGGTCATGGTCTCCCGGGTCACCAGGTAGGGCGGCAGGATCTCGGTGTAGCCGCGCTCGACGTGCACGTCGAGGAAGAAGCTGGCCAGCGCGCGCTCGAGGCGCGCCGCGGCCCCCTTGTAGACCGTGAAGCGCGAGCCGGAGAGCTTCGCCGCCTGCTGCCACTCGAGGACGCCGAGCGCCTCGCCGAGCTCCCAGTGCGGCCGGGGGCGGAAGTCGAAGTGCGGCCGGTCCCCGAAGGAGCTCACCACCCGGTTGGCGCTCGCGTCCGCGCCGTCCGGGACGCTGTCGGCGGGGGGGTTCGGCACCAGCATGAGCAGCCGCTCGATCTCGGACTCGACCGCCACGAGCTGCTCCTCCTGGGCCTTCACCTCCTCACCCAGCCGCCGGGCCGCGGCCCGGGCCGCCTCCCCGGCCGCGCGATCGGTGCGCATGAGCTGCCCGACCCGGGTGTTCTCCGCCGACTGCTCCTTCTTCAGCCGCTCGAGCAGGACGTTCAGCTCCCGTCGCCGCCCGGCCAGGTCCCTGACCGGCTTCAAGAGCTGGGCCGCCTCGGGGCTGCGCCGGCCGAGGCGGCGCTCGAACTGCTCCGGGTCAGCGGCGACCGCCTTCAGGTCGAGCATGGGTGGGGGTCCTCGCTTTTCGGCCCGCTCCAAGGGCCGCCCAGCATTATGCTTTAACCTCGGGATGGGCAAGGGTTCTACCGGAGGTGGTAGCGCGCGATGACCTGGCCCCCCGGGCCGAGCGAGGTGACATGGCAGATGCCGGCGATCCGCATCCCACGCGGCGCGCCCTCCGCCTCGTCGACGACGGCGTGAAGACCTTCGACCGGAACGAGGCCGACCGGGCCGACGCACCCCTCCTGCGCGCCTTCCTGGCCGGCGACGAGCAGGCCTTCGGAGCGCTGGTCCGCCGCCACCAGTCCACCGTGCTCGCGCTCCTCCGGCGCTACGCCCCCGATCCCGACGACGCGCGGGACCTGGCCCAGCGCGCCTTCATCAAGGCCTTCGAGGCGGCGCGCCGGTCCTTCTGGCTGCGGGCCCGGGGCGAGGTGCCCTTCCGCGCCTGGCTCTACCGCATCGCGGTGAACCTGGGTCGCAACCACGTCCGCGACACCCGGCGCTGGCAGCGGGCTCCGGTGGGGGCGGCCGACGCCCTCCCCGTCCAGGCGCTCGGCACTGCCGCCCTCGAGCGCGCCGAGCGCGAGCGCGCCCTGCGGGCCTCGGTGCTCGCGCTGCCTCCGCGGCAGCGCGAGGTGCTCACCCTGCGCATCGACGCCGAGCTCCCCTTCCGCGAGATCGCCGAGCTCCTCGGGATCACCGAGAACAACGCCAAGGTCCACTTCCACTACGCCGTGCGACGCCTGCGCGAGATCGTCGCCGCCGGAGAGACGCCATGAGTCCTTGCCACGACCTCGACGCGCTCATCGCCGCCCGCGCCTCGGGGGACCTCGACCCCGAGGACACGGCGCGGCTCGAGGCCCACCTCCCCTCCTGCGAGCGCTGCCGGGCCGAGCTCGCCGCCTGCACGGAGGTGCTCGCGCTCGTCCGCCTCGACGGACCCGCGCCGTCGCCGGTCCGGGACGGTGCGGCGGCGAAGAGGGTGGGTCGCGATCTCGGGCGGTCGGTCCTCCTGCGGCTGAGGCTCCGGCGGCGGCGGTTCCGGGTGGCCTTCGCCGGCGGCCTCAGCGTGGCCGCGGCGGCCGCCCTGGTGATGGTGGTCTCCCTGCACGGGGGCCACCCGTCGCGGGCCGGCCTACCCTCGCCCGCCGAGGCGAGTGCGGCCGCGGGCTGGGAGCCGGACGTGGAGGGCGCGCTCGAGGTGAGTGCCCTCGGCGAGGCGGACTCGCAGGACGACTCCGGCAGCACCGACACCGAGCTCGCCGCCCTCGAAGCTTCGGATCTACCCTGACCCAGGCACCAAGTGGAGGAGGAGAAGACATGAAGTGGATCGCCCTGCTCATCATCGTGCCGTCGCTCGCCCTCGCCGCACCTCCCTCCGGCCCCGGCGGAGCGGACGCCGGCCAGCGCGTCGAGCGCATGCAGAAGCGGATGCGGCTGGCGCGACTGCTCGGCCTCGCCGAGGCGCTCGACCTCGACGACGCCGCCACCTTGCGGGCGCGCGACGTCCTCGCGCGCTTCGACGCCAAGGTGGCCCCCCTCCGCAAGCAGCTTCGCGACGGGTTCCACATCCTGCGCGACGCGGCCAACGGAGACAGCGCCGCCGCCGCCCAGGTGGAAGCCACCTTGAAGGCCCTGCGGGAGACCCGCGACAAGCTCCAGAGCGCCACGATGGACATGTTCCAGGAGCTCACCCAGGGCCTCACGCCCGAGAAGAAGGCGCGGGCCGCCATCTTCCTCGTCCACTTCCAGGAGCACGCCGCCCGCATGATGCATCGCGACGGCCCGGGCGACCGACACGGTATGGGGCCGCGCCGCGGCATGGGTCCGGGCGGCATGGGCCCGGGCGGGATGGGACCGGGCGGCATGATGGAACATCACGGGATGGACGGCCGCGCTGACCCTGGCGGGCCGCACGACATGGTCGGGGGCACGGCGGGCGAGGGCTCGGGGCCCGACGCCTGGTTCGCCGACGAGTAGGGTCGGTCGGCCCGGGGGGCCGTGATCGGACGCCAGAGTGTGCTCGGGGGACGCGTGGGTCTTCGCGGCGCCCGGGGCCCGGTCCCTCCCTCGAGCCTGGAGCGCTTCTCCCGCGGCCGGAGGCCTCCCCAAAAGGGCGAAGGGCGCCCCGGCGCCCGCGAAATCGGGTTAGAAGAGCCCCATGCCGAGGCGGTCGAAGCGCGGGGTCTATCCCGGCTCGAGCGAAGAGGGGTGGGCGCAGGTCTACGAGGGTCCGGCCGTGCTCTCGGACCTCCTCGGGCGGGCCGGATCGCCCCACCGGGCGGAGGAGGTCGCCGAGCGCTTCCAGCGCGCGCAGGGCTCCGGCGAGGACAGGAGCGACGTCATCCCCGCGCTGTTCCCGGAGGAGCCGCGCTTCTCCTCGCCCGACGAGGCGAGGCGCCTCTACGGAAACCTCTTCGCTCTCTGGGAGCGGGTGGGGGCCGATCTCTCGGTCTCCGGGGACGAGCCCTCGGCCGAGCCTGAGCGGCCGAGGCCTCCGCCCGCCCTGCCGCCCCGCGGGGCCGCGCACGGGTCGGAGCTCACAGGAGCCCTCATCGACGCGGTCTGGAAGCACCTCGACGCGCTCTCGGAGCGCGACAGGCGCAGGCTCCGCGACCGGTTCGAGAGCGCTCAGCCGAACCTCTCGGCCTGGCAGCAGGGGCTCTTGCTCCCCGACGAGGCGGTTCCGGCCGCGCAGGACCTCGCCTTCGAGACCTGGGCCATGTTCGACGTCGCCTTCGGCGACCGGGTCGAGACGGTCGAGTTCCGTGACCTGCGAGGGCTCTGGGACGAGCCCTTGCCGCTCGAGGCCTCGCAGCCGGCGCTCGCCGCCTACGTCGCCGAGGCCCTGGACCTCGTGGCCGAGGAGGACCCGGCCTTCGGCGCCTCCGCCCGCGCCCAGGTCGAGCGGGTGATCGCCACGGTGGCGAGCGCGCTCGCCGGCGCGCTCCTGCCGGAGGACGACGCCTGAAGCCGCCCGCCGCCCGGGCCCCCTTCCAAGTCTCGCGCCCGCACGGGACCGTGCCCTCCGCCGTGCCCCGGGTGAATCCCCTGGCGGGGCCAAGGCTCTAACGGGGAGGGTCCTCGCGGGACGAACTCGGAGAAATCGACATGCAGGACGGCACGAGGCTACTAGTCGTCGGTGGGGTCGCGGCCGGGGCCACCGCCGCGACGCGCGCGCGCCGCATCAGCGAGGGGGCCGAGATCACCCTCCTCGAGCGCGGCCCGCACGTCTCCTACGCCAACTGCGGTTTGCCCTACTTCATCGCCGGCGACATCGCGAACCGCGCGAGCCTCCTCCTGCAGACGCCCGAGTGGTTCGAGTCGCGCTACCGGGTGAAGGTGCTCCTCGGGACCGAGGCGTTCGCCATCGATCGCGGGGCCAAGCGAGTGCGGGTGCGAGGGCCGGAGGGGGAGCGCGACCTGCCCTACGACAAGCTCATCCTCGCCCAGGGGGCGAGTCCCGTCCCGCCCGGGCTGCCGGGGGCCGACGCGCCGCAGGTGTTCAGGCTGTGGACGGTCTCGGACATGGACCGGCTCGCCCTCCACCTCGACCGCGAACGGCCCCGGAGCGCGGTGGTGGTGGGCGGCGGCTTCGTCGGGCTCGAGATGGCCGAGGCGTTCGCCCGGCGCGGGCTCGCCACCACCGTCGTCGAGCTCTTGCCGACCGTCATGGGGACCATGGACCCCGAGTTCGGGAGGTGCATCGCCCGCGAGCTGGCAGCGAGCGGCGTGCCCGTCCTCACCGGGGTGGGCGTGCGCGCGGTCCACCCCGCCGAGCGAGCGGTGGAGCTCTCCGACGGGCGCCGTCTCCCGGCGGACCTGGTGCTGTTCTCGGTCGGGGTGCGCCCCGAGCTGGAGCTGGCCCGCAAGGCCGGCCTGGCCATCGGGCCCACCGGCGGGCTCCTCGTCGACGACCGCCTGCGCACCTCGGATCCCGACATCTACGCGGCCGGGGACATGGTGGAGGTCGTCCACCGCGTGTCCGGTCGCAAGGTGCGGGTCCCCCTCGCCGGTCCGGCCAACCGGCAGGGGCGCATCGCCGCCTCGAACGCGCTCGGCCTCGACCTGCGCTACCGCGGAGCGCTCGGGACGATGGTGGTGAAGGTCTTCGGCGCGACGGCGGCCATGACCGGCCTCTCCGAGAAGGCGGCGGGCGAGGCCGGCCTCGAGTTCGGGGCGGTGGTGGTCCACCGGGACGACCACGCGAGCTACTTCCCGGGGGCGCAGGAGCTCAGCCTGAAGCTCGTCTACCGCCGGCCGGACGGGAAGCTCCTCGGCGCACAGGCCTTCGGCCGGGCCGGCGTGGAGAAGCGCATCGACGTCCTCGCCACCGCCCTGCAGGCCGGCCTTTCGCTGGAGGATCTGGCGGAGCTCGACCTCGCCTACGCGCCGCCCTATTCCTCGGCCAACGACCCGATCAACCTGGCCGCTTTCGCCGGCCTGAACGACCTCTCGGGCTTCAGCCCCCTCGTCACCGCGAGCGCCCTCAAGCGCGAGCTCGCCGGCGCCGACCGGCCGATCATCCTCGACGTGCGCCTGCCCGCGGTTTTCGAGCAGTCGCACCTGCGGGGGGCGCTGAACATCCCGGTGGATGCCCTGCGACAGCGGTACGGGGAGCTCCCGCGCGACCGGCGCATCGTGGTCCATTGCCGGGTCGGGTGGAATGCGCACATCGCCTCGCGCATGCTGCAGGGCCTCGGGTTCAGCCGCGTGGCGTACCTGACCGGCGGCTTCTTGAGCCTGCTCGCCGAGGGCGGATTCGACCTCGCCTCGTCCTAGAAGGCGCGAGGGCGGCCCCCGAAGGCCGTTCGAAGGCCCCGGTGAAGGTCCGGCCGGCGACGGGGCCGCGGGCGCTGGTCGGGCGGGACCGGCGCTCCGCGCGAGGTTCCGCGCCCGGACGAGGCGACCTACTATGGCCTAGACGCCGACGCCTCCGGCGACATCGGCGAGGCGGCCGGCCTCGGCGACGCGATCCGCGGGTGGGAACCCGCCCTTCGGCCCTGGCAGACAGCGATGCGACCTATCGCGGTGGTGGCCTTCGGAGGGAACGCCATCCTCAGCGCCGGGGACGACGGCTCGTTTCACACCCGGAGAAGGCCAAGGGGACCTGCCGGGAGATGCTGGCCATCCTGCACCGGGGCTTCGAGCTCGTGCTGGTGCACGGGACCGGGCCGCAGGTGGGCAACCTCCTCCTGCAGTTCGAGAAGGCGCGCGACATCATCCCGGTGCCGCCGCTCGACGTGGCGGTGGCGACCTCGCAAGGCCTGCTCGGGCACATGCTCGAGATCGCGATGAGGATGGTGCTGGAGGAGGACAAGATGGAGCGCGAGGTGGCCACCGTGCTCACCCAGGTGGTGGTCGATCCGGCCGACCCGGCCTACAAGTGCCCGACCAAGCCCATCGGCCCCTTCTACTCGCGCGAGGCGGCCGAGCGGTTCAGGCGCGAGGAGGGGTGGTCGATCGTGGAGGACGCCGGCCGCGGCCACCGGCGGGTGGTCTGCTCCCCGAAGCCCCTCAAGGTGTTGCCGCTCCACACCATCAAGCACCTCCTGCAGAACGAGACGGTGGTCATCGCCTGCGGGGGCGGGGGCCTCCCGGTCAACTACGGGGCGCGGGCGGTGGTGGGGACCGAGGGGGTGATCGACAAGGACGCCACCGCCGCGCTGCTCGCCTACAACCTGGGTGTCGAGCTGTTCATCATCCTCACCGGGGTGGACAAGGTGTGCCTGGACTTCGGCAAGCCCACCGAGCGCCCCATCGACGTCCTGAGCGCCGGCGAGGCCCGCCGCTACCTCGCCGAGGGGCAGTTCCCACCGGGGAGCATGGGGCCCAAGATCGAGGGGGCGGTGGAGTACGTCGAGAAGGGCGGCAAGGAGGCCCACATCGCGCACGAGCGCCACGTGGTGAAGGCCATGCGCGACGGCCTGTGCACCCGCATCGTCCCTTGAGCCCGAGCGAGTCCGTCGCCGCGAGGCGCCCGGCGCCCGCAGGCGCCTCAGGACTCCACGAAGCGGCGCAGGGCCTCGCGCACCGCCTGCTCGACGCGGGGGGGGACCTGCTCGCCCGACCGGCTGCAGAGGGACAGGCTCGCCCGGAGCGAGTCGCAGCGGGCGCGGCAGGCGGCGCAGCCCTCGAGGTGCTTCTCGAGCGACGCGCACACCTCGCCGCTGATCTCGCCCTCGAGGTGCCTCGAGAAGAGGTCCACCACGTCCGGGCAGGAGCCGTCGGGTCGCGCCCCCGCCGGCTCCGGCACCCCCAGCCAGGGCGCGATCTCTTGGCGGACGGACACCCGCGCGCGGTGGAGGCGGCTCTTCACGGCCTCGACGCTGAGGCCCAGGATCTCCCCCACCTCGGCAGCCGGCAGGCCCTCGACGTCGCGCAGGACGAGCACCTCGCGGTAGGCGGGCTCGAGGGAGGCGATGGCGCGCTTCAGGGCCAGGCGCAGCTGCTCCCCGGCGGCGGCCTCCTCCGGCCCGCGCCGCGTGTCCGGCACCTGCCGCGCGGCCGCGGCGTGGGCGTCGAGCGACTCGACCTCGGACGGGGCGAACTTGCTCGTGCGGTGCCTCTTCACGCAGAAGCTGCGGGCGATGGTGTAGAGCCAGGTCGAGAGCGAGGAGGCGCCCCGGAACTCGCGGATGCTGCGGGCCGCGGCGATGAGGGTCTCCTGCAGGACGTCCTTCGCGTCCTCCTCCTCGCCGCACATCTTCATCCCGAAGCGGAACACGCTGCGCTGGTGGCGGGTGAGGAGCTCCTCGAGCGCAGCCCGGTCGCCCGAGCGGGCCGCACTCAAGAGTTCCTCGTCGCTCGCAGGCATGGGCGATACCTACCGCGGAGGCGAGCTTCCCACAACCCGGACGCCCGGCGGCCGCGGAGCGCCCGGGCCAAAGCCCGCGCGGCCGGGCGCTCAGCGCGCGGCGGACCGCACGCCGGCCGCCCTCAGGATCTCCTCGAGCGGGCAGAAGCGGGTGATCCCGCTCTGCAGGAGGTTCGCGCCCACGAAGGCGGTGAAGGCGAGGAACCAGCGCGAGACGAAGAGAGGGCTCCCCTCGACGCCGAAGGCGAGGGAGACGAGCACGAAGAGGCCAGCGAAGATCCGGACGTACCGTTCCGTGGTCATGGCGCGTGAGAGCCCGGCCCGGGGAGGGAGGTTCAGGGCCGAGGCGCGCCTCGCTGTCGGCCCCGATGCGCCGCCCCGCCCGAGGCCCCGCGGCTTCAGGGGGGGAGGGTGGCGAAGAAGCCGGCCAGGGCCGCGTTGAAGGCGGCGGGCGCCTCCAGGTTCGGCAGGTGCCCGGCTCCGGGGACCCGGATGAGCCGAGCTCCCCTCACGGTCCGTTGAATGCGCTGGAGCTCGCCGAAGGGCGTCACCTGGTCCTCCTCGCCGAACACCGCCAGCGTCGGGCACTCCAGGCGTGCGAGGGTGGGCACCGAGTCCACTCGCAGCGCCATCCCGCGCTGGGCCGCCGCCACCGCGGCCGGCGAGCTCTCCGCGATGATGCCCCGCACGCGGGCCTCCACCGCCGGGAGAGGGTGGGGGCGGAGGAGCTTGGGCGCGAAGTCGTCGGCCACCCAGCCGAGGCCCTTCTCGAGGGCGTTCCGCGCGAACGCTTCGCGGCCGGCCTTCTGCTCGAGCGTGTCGGCCGGCGCCTTGGTGTCGCACAGGGCGAGGCCGCGGAAGAGGCGGGGCGCCCGGCGGTACAGCTCGAAGGCCACGTAGCCCCCCATGGAGAGGCCGGCCACCGCCGCGCGCGCGACCCCGAGCTGCCCGAGGAGTCCGAGCACGTCCTCTGCCACGAGGTCCATGGTGGTCGCGTCCTTGAGCCCGAGGGACCCTCCGAAGCCCCGGTAGTCGGGCGCGAGGACTCGGAACCTCGGGGCCAAGGCCTTGAGCTGGGGCTCCCACATCCCGGAGTGCAGCGGGAAGGCGTGCAGGAGGAGCACGGCCTCGTTCCCCGAGCCCGACTCGCGGTAGTGGAGGGTGGTGTCGGTGACGTGGCGCGTAGGCATGGTCGCAAACGATGCGGAGGAACCGCGCCCCGTTCTGCGCCCCGGTTGGGTGCTCGGAATAGCCGAGCCAAATCCGGGGTAAGGGAAGGGCTGCCGGCGGAGGGCGCCCGCGGTTAGAAGAAGCTGTGCCGCCGCCGCGAGCCCGCGCGTCGGGTGCCCCGGGCGGAGCGGCCCGAGAGCAGGGCGTGACGGGCGCCGGAGGTTCATGGAAATGTCAGCGGGGACGCTCATCGCCGCCTCGGCCGGCGGGGTCGTGGAGGGCTCTGCGACCGCCCGCCCGGCCCCGGACGGCCGGCCGGGGGGTATCCACTACTTCGCGAGGTTCGGGGTGACCGAGGCGCTCATCGCCGAGGCCCTCGCCGCCGCGCTCTCGCGGGGAGGCGACAGCGCCGACGTGTACTTCCAGCACCGCGTCACGAACGACCTGGCGCTCGAGGACGGCGCGGTGAACCGCGCCTACGCGGCGGTCGAGCTCGGGGTGGGGGTGCGGGTGGTGAAGGGCGACCAGACCGGTTACGGCTACACCGAGGACCTCTCCCCGTCGGCCCTGCGGGCCTGCGCCCAGACCGCGGCCGCCATCGCCGACGGCCCCTCGCGCGCCGCGCCCGAGCGCTTCCACCTGGCCGTCCGGCTGCCCCAGCGCTACCCGCTCACCCTGCGCTGGGACGAGATCGGGTCCGAGCGGAAGTTGCCCCTGCTCGACGGGCTCAACGCGCGGGCCTTCGCGGCCGACCCCAGGGTGCGCAAGGTGAACGTCCACCTGCGCGACGAGGCGGGGGCGGTCCTCATCGCCGACAGCGAGGGCCGCTTGGTCGAGGACGAGCAGCCCATGACGCTGCTCGCCCTCTCCTGCGTCGCCGAGGCCGGCGGGCGGCGCGAGCAGGGCGGCTACAACGTGGCGGGCCGGGCCGGCTTCGAGTTCTACGGCCCCGAGCGGCTCGATCGGGTGGTGCGCGAGGCGGTGGCGCGGACCACGGTGCTCTTCGAGGCGGTCGCCCCCCCGGCCGGCGAGATGCCGGTGGTGCTGGCCGCCGGCTCCTCGGGCATCCTCCTCCACGAGGCCATCGGCCACGGCATGGAGGCGGACTTCAACCGCAAGGGCGTCTCCATCTACGCCGACAAGGTGGGCAAGCCCGTGGCCCGGCCGTTCGTGAACATCGTCGACGACGCCACCAACGTCGGCGCGCGCGGCGCCATCAACGTCGACGACGAGGGCAACGAGGCCGGCTGCACGCACCTCGTCGAGAACGGCGTCCTCGCCACCTACCTCCACGACGCCATCAGCGCCCGCCACTACCGGGTGACCCCCACCGGCAACGGGCGGCGGCAGGGCTACGCCTTCCCGCCCATGCCCCGCATGCGCTCCACCTACATGCTGCCCGGGCCGCACCGGCGGGAGGAGATCATCCGCAGCGTCAAGAAGGGCATCTACTGCCAGAACTTCACCAACGGTCAGGTCAACATCGGCGCCGGCGACTTCACCTTCTACGTGAAGAACGGCTACCTCATCGAGGACGGCCGGCTCACCCGGCCCATCAAGGACGTGAACATCATCGGCAACGGTCCGCGGGTCCTGGAGAAGGTGGACATGGTCTCGGACGACCTCGAGATCGACGAGGGCGGATGGACCTGCGGCAAGGACGGGCAGAACGTGCCGGTCTCGCAGGGCCTGCCCACCGTCCGCGTCTCCTCCATCACCGTGGGCGGGCGCGGGGCGTGAGGAGAGCGTGACCATGGACCCGGCCGAGACCATGCTGGAGACGGCCCGGGCGGCGGTGCGCCTGGCCGAGCGCAAGGGAGCCCGCGAGGCGGCGGCCGGGGCCTACCGCGTGCGCAACGTCGAGGTGCAGTGGCGCGACGGCCGGCTGGAGCGGGTGAGCGAGGCCACCACGCGCGGGCTCGGCCTCGAGCTGTACGTGGACGGCCGCTATGCCTCGGTCTCCACCTCCGATCTGCGCCCCGAGGCGGTGGACCGCTTCGTCGAGGGCACCGTGAGGCTCACCCGCACCCTGGCGGTCGACCCCTACCGCGCCCTCCCCGACCCCGCGCTCTACGCCCCCCAGGCCCGGGTGGACCTCGACCTCGAGGACCGGCACTACCAGGAGAACACCCCGGAGGCCCGGCGCGCCGTGGCCGAGGGGCTCGAGAGCGCGGCGCGGGCCGCGCCCGGGGCCGAGGCCATCCTGTCGGTCACCACCAGTGTGGGCGATACGTTCGCCGAGACCTTCCGCGTCCACTCGAACGGCTTCGAGGGGTCGCGGCGGGTCACCGACTTCTGGGTCAGCGCCCAGGTCTCGGTGCAGGACCCCGACGGGCGCAGGCCCGAGGACTGGGCGGCGGCGGCGGCGCGCCACCGCTCCGAGCTCCCCGCGCTGTCCGATGTGGGTGGCGAGGCGGCTCGGCGGGCGCTCTCGCGCGTCGGCTCGCGCAAGGGCGACTCGGCGCTGCTCACCATGGCGGTCGAGAACCGCGCCGCCGGGCGCCTCCTCGGCTCCCTCCTCGCCGCCCTGGGCGCCTCGGCGCTGCAGCAGAAGCGCAGCTTCCTCGAGGGCCAGCTGGGGCGCAAGGTGGCGAGCCGCCTCCTGGACCTCAAGGACGATCCCCTCCTTCCCCGCGGCCTCGGCTCGCGCCTCTACGACGGCGAGGGGCTGGCGGCGAGGCCCTTCAAGGTCTTCGAGGAGGGGACCCTGGCGAGCTACTACGTCGACACCTACTACGGCAAGAAGCTCGGGATGGCGCCCACCACCCGCGGGCCCTCCAACCTCACCCTGAAGCTCGGCGCGAAGGACCGCGCCGGGCTGCTCGCCGACCTCGGGGAGGGCATCCTCGTCACCGGCTTCCTGGGCGGGAACTCCAACTCCACCACCGGCGACTTCTCGCTCGGGGTGCAGGGGTTCCGGGTGCGGGAGGGCCGCCTCGGCGAGCCCATCGGCGAGATGAACGTCTCCGGTCGCCACCAGGAGCTGTGGCCGCGCCTGAGCGCGGTGGGAAACGACCCCTACCGCTACTCGGCCCTGCGCGCGCCCACCCTGGTGTTCGAGCGGGTGCAGTTCGCCGGCCTCTGAGCTGAGCGGCGCGCCCTCTAGCCGGGGCTCTCGTCCTCGGCGGTGCGCTCGCTGGGTGGCGCGGGGGCCGAGAAGAAGTGCAGGGTGAGGACCCCCGGCGGACGCGGACCGCCCGCGCCCTGCGCCCTGGTGCCGGCCTCGCAGGCGGCGAGGGCGGCGACGAACCAGTCGCTCGCCGCCGGGCTGGCGTTCACCGCCTCGCAGGCGGCGACGATGACCTCGAGGAGCAGGGCCCATTCCCGGGCGAGCTCGTCGGGCGCGCCCTTGCCGGGCCAGCGCAGCACGCCCGAGAGGCCGCTCCAGACCGCCTCCGGCGCGGCGCCCTCGCCGGCCAGCCGGCCGGCGCGGTCGAGGAACTCGCCCACCAGGCCGTCGATGAGGCCGGGGAACACCTCCGGCCGGGCGCTCGCCCTGGCCATGCGCCAGATGCGGGTGAGCTCGTCGCGCTGCTGGCGGAGGAAGAGGCCGACCTTCTCCGGATCGAGCCGGCTCACGGCCTGCCTCCCTCGCCCGCGCGCCTCACCGTTCGTCCCCGAGGAGCCAGCCGAGGGCGAGGGCGGCCTCCCGCTCGAGCCCGGCCAGGTCCTCCGTGCACAGGTGCGTCGCCCCCGGGAGGACCGTGACCCGGCGCGGAGCGGCCGCGTCGGCGAACAGCGCGCGGACGCCGGCCGGCGACCCGAACTCGTCGTGCTCGGCCTGGACCACCGCCACCTTGCGCGGGCACCCCGCCGCCCGCGCCGCCGCGCCCTCGCGCAGCGCGAGCGGCAGGCCGGCGCACAGGATGCCCTGGACCAGGGGATCGGCGCACCCGGCCTCGAGGGCCATCCAGGCGCCGAAGGAGAAGCCGCAGGCGTAGAGGGGGAGGCCGGGGTGGCGCTCCGCGAGGAACTCGAGCGCGGTCCGGGCGTCCAGGACCTCGCCGCGTCCCTGGTCGTGCGCCCCGGCGCTCCTCCCGACCCCGCGGAAGTTGAAGCGCAAGGAGGCCCCCCCTCGCGCCCGCACCGCCCGCGCCAGCCGGTAGGTGGCGTGGTTGTGCATGGTCCCGCCGTGGAGCGGGTGCGGGTGGCAGACCACCGCTGCGAAGCGCGGGTCGGAGGGCGGCTCGTAGAGCGCCTCCAGCCTCCCCGCCGGTCCTGACAGGTCCACCTGCATGGAGTTCTCGCCTCGACGGCCCTCGGGCGCAAGGACCGTGGGCCCAAGCCTAGAGGCCCCGGCCGGTCCGCGCCATTCGGCGGCGGGGGTTGCGGGCGGGTCGACCCCGGGGAGGGACGGGGGGGTAGGGGCTTCCCGAGCCCCGGGGGACCGCGGCGCACCGCCCCGCCGCATGGCGGAAAGCGCCTCCCCGAGCGCCGAGCGAATGCGGATCTGGCGGGCGCTCATGGCCACCTCGATCGCCGAGAGGGCCACGTAGGCGAAGGCCACGAGCAGGTGGGCGTCGACCGGGGGGAGGCCGAGGCGGGAGAGGTCGACCGGGCCCCGGTAGAAGAACTGGACGAGGAAGAGCACCACCATCAAGTTGGCGTTCCAGCGGGTGAAGCGGAACTTGAGGAGGCAGGTCACCCCGTAGAGCGTGGTGGCGAAGGAGAGGAAGATCTCGATCCGGTGGACGGGGTCCATGGGGACCGGGCGCAGCGCGCCCGCCGAGAGCGCGTAGACGATGGGTATCATCGCCACGAGCGCCGTGAACTGGTTGACGGTCGAGCTCACCATGTTGAGGAGCGCCATGGGGGCGAGCCGGACCGAGCGCGCCCAGTAGATGGCGCTCACCTTCTCGGGAAACTCGGTCAGGAAGGGCGCCACCCACTGCACGAAGGCGAACTGCGAGACGCCCACCGAGACCGCCACCACCTCCATGGCCCGGAGGAAGGGGCTCGCCACCGCCCACATGACCACGCCGCCCAGGCCGAAGAGGGCCCACAGGGCGAGGCGCCGCAGGTAGGGCGGCGGGAGCTCGGCGAGCAGCCTGGCGGGGGCGAGGAGCTCGTCCTTCCCCTCCTCCTCCTCGGCCGGCATGCGGCGCAGGAGCCACAGGTAGAGGGCGAAGCCGCCGCCCAGCACCCCGGCGTCGAGCAGGGTGAGCTTCCCCCGCGCCATCACCACCAGGTACCAGCTCGAGGCGAGCAAGAGGGCCACCACCTCGACCGCGTGCTCGGCGCGCAGCTCGAGGGCCTCGAGGGGCCGCCCGTACTTGTGGCGGTGCGAGAGGTCGGTGACGAGGAAGATGAGGGGCCAGCCGAAGCCGGTGAGCAGGCGGTTCGACCCGGAGGCGTTGGCGAAGACCAGGTCCAGGCGCCCGTTGCGGCCCGCCTGCCAGGCGATGACCGCCTCCACCATGAACTCGGGGACCACCTGGAGGAGGGCGATCACGGCCACCGCCAGCCCCTGCGAGATGGAGAACTGCGCGGCCTCGGCCCCCCAGGAGATGAGCAGGGCCGCCGCCACCACCGCCCCGAAGCAGGCCGCCGCCGCCACCCCCGGCCCGAGCGCGAGCTGCCGCACCGCCAACGCCGAGAGGGCGGCCACGAGCGCCAGGCCGAGGAGGAGGGCGGCCCCTCCCCGCGCGTTCCGGGGGTGCACGGTGCCGGAGTAACACGGCGGACGGGGCCTTACCACCGTCCGCCGCCATGGTAGGTTCTCGGTCGATGGCGGACGGGAGCCACCCCTTCACGCTCGCCGCCCTGGCGCTGGCGCTCCTCGTGGTGCGGGCGCTGGTCGGGGCCCTGGAGGCGGCCCTGGTGGCGGTGGGGGAGCCCCGGGCGCAGGCGCTCGGGGCCGAGGCCGGCGCCACCGCGCGGGGCCGGGCCCTGGCGGCCCTCTCCGGAGCTCGCGAGCGGACCGCCGGGCTGGTGCGGGTCGTCGACACGGTGGCCGCCCTCGGGGCCGGGGTGCTGGCCGCCGCGGTGGGGTTCGAGCTCGCCCCGGCGGCGCCGCTCTTGCCGGCCGCCCTGGCGCTCCTCGCCGCGGTCCTCGTCTCGCTCGTCCTCGGCGCGGCGGGCCGGGCGCTCGGGGCCCGCCACGGCGAGCCGGTGGCGCTCGCCCTGGCGCTCGCCGCCCGCGCGCTCGCCGCGCTCCTGAACCCGCTCGCCCGCGCGGTGGCCTTCCTCGCCAAGCCGCTCGCCGGCGGCCCTGGCCTGTTCGCCCTCCCGCCGCCCCCCCTGGAGGAGATGGAGCGGGCGCTCGCCGAGTACGCCCGCTCGGCCGGCACGCCCTCCGACCAGGCGACGAGCGAGCTCATCCAGGCCGTCTTCCGCTTCCGCGACCGGGTGGCGCGCGATCTCATGGTGC
>DATJVF010000350.1:0-8650 GCA_035501995.1 Anaeromyxobacteraceae bacterium | reverse complement strand
CGCGTCGGCGCGGCGCTCGAGCTCCTCGAGGGCGCGGCCCGGGGGCCGCACGCCGAGGCGTACCTCGCCGCCCGGCGCCTCCTCGCGGCGCGCCCGCCGCCCCGCGACCTCGACGAGGTGGAGGCCGCCTTCCTGGCCGTCGACGAGGCCCTCCTGCGCGCCTGGCTCGCCGCGCTCGGCGCGGCCGAGCGCGCCGCTCTCGGGCCGCGCTGCCGGCTGCGCGCCGGGCCGCGCACCGGGGCCACCCGCCGCGCCGCCTACCGCCGCGCGCTGCGCTCCCACCTCTTCGACGCGGCCCGCGAGGCGGGCCTCCTCTGCCTGCGCGGTTCGGTGTAGACTGCGCCTCCCCATGGCGGAGCCGCAGAGCCCTGCCTGCCGCGCCTGCGCGGGGGCGGGCTACCTCGTCGAGCAGATCCTCGGACGCACGGCCCGGGCGCGGCGCTGCGACTGCCAGGCGGCCTGCCCGCGCTGCGGCGAGACCGGGTACGTGCTGGTCGCGAGCGGCGCCGGCGCCGTCGCCCAGCCCTGCGCCTGCCGCCACCTCGACCTGCGCATCGAGGTCTTCAACCGGATCGGGATCCCGGCGGCGGTGGCGCTGGTCTCCTTCGAGACCTTCCGCGCCTGGTCGCACGATCACGCGGCGGCCAAGGCCGCCGCCGAGGACTTCGCCCGCAAGTTCCGCTCCGACCAGCCCACCAAGGGGTTCTTGCTCTACGGGCGGCCGGGCGCCGGGAAAACCCACCTCCTCTGCGCCGCCCTGCGCTACCTGGCGCTCGAGAAGGGGGTGGCCGGGCGCTACGTCGAGTTCATGCTGCTGCTCTCCGACATCCGGGCCGGCTTCGACGCCAACCGCGGGATCATGGAGGTGCTGCGCCCGCTCATCGAGGTGCCGGTGCTGGCCATCGACGAGCTCGGCAAGGAGCGCGGTACCGACTGGGAGCGCTCGATGCTCGACGAGCTCATCAGCCGGCGCTTCAACTCCGGCCGCACCACCCTCTTCGCCACCAACTACTTCCTCGAGGAGCGGGTGGTCCCCGAGCGGCCGGGCGCGGTGGTGCAGACCCGCTCGGCGAGCTTCCAGCGCGAGGCGGAGAGCCTGACGCTCGCCCAGCGGGTCGGCGACCGTATCTACTCGCGGCTCAACGAGATGTGCGACTTCGTGAAGCTCGACCCCGGTCACGACCACCGCAAGGACCGCCCGGGCAGCGGCTCGGGCGGCTTCTGGAAGGGCTGAGGCCGGCGCCCGGCGCCTCGCTTGGGGACCTCCCCCGCGCGAGACCTCCCGGATGAGGAGCCCCGAGGCTGCGGGTCCTGCGGCGCGCCGGCCCTCGAGGGCCCTCGGCTTGAGAGAGGGCGTCGGGGCGGCCCGCGGCCTTCTTGACAGGTAGTCTGGCGAGCCTATCTTTCGCGGCCGTCGGAGGCGGTGCGGCGCCCTCCCTAAGAAGTGCCTCTCCGGGACCGGGGCCTCACCCGGGATTAAGCCCAGAAGCCGCGCTGTTCTTGACCGCGTCGAACGAGGACTTGCGCCCCTATGATCGAGGTCACGCATCTCACGAAGCGCTTCCGGGATCGGGTGGCGGTGGACGACCTCTCGTTCACCGTGGAGAAAGGCGAGGTCATCGGCTTCCTCGGCCCGAATGGCGCCGGCAAGTCGACCACCATGCGCGTCCTGACCGGGTTCATCCCGGCGAGCGCCGGGACGGTCAGGGTGGCGGGCTTCGACGTCTTCGAGGAGCCACTCGAGGTGAAGCGGCGGGTGGGCTACCTGCCGGAGCACCCGCCGGTCTATCCCGACATGACCCCGCGGGCCTACCTGGCCTTCTGCGCGGGCCTGAAGCGGCTCGCCCGGAGCCGGGTCAAGGGGGAGATCGAGCGGGTGGCCCACCTCGCGGGCATCGAGAACGTGATCGACCGGGTGACCGGGACCCTCTCCAAGGGCTACCTGCAGCGGGTGGGCCTCGCCCAGGCGCTGCTCGGCGACCCGGAGGTGCTGGTGCTCGACGAGCCGACGGTGGGGCTCGACCCCTTGCAGATCCGGGAGGTGCGCGAGCTCGTGAAGAGCCTCGCCGGCAAGCACACCATCATCCTCTCCACCCACATCCTCCCCGAGGTGGCCATGACCTGCCAGAAGGTCCTCGTCATCCACGCCGGGAAGCTGGTGGACTTCGACACCCTGGACGGCCTCATCGCCAAGCACCTGCCGGGGCGCAAGGTCACCCTCGAGGACATCGCCTTCCTCGAGGAGATCTACTCGAAGCTCGTCTCGCCGGTCGGGCCGGGGCTGGCCGCCGCCCTGCCGGTCGCCGCCAGCGGGGGGAACTAGCCGTGCGCAGCGTGCTCGCCATCATCCGCAAGGAGCTCTACATCTACTTCACCACCCCCATCGCCTACGTGGCCTTCATGGTGATGGCCTTCTTCGCCGCCCAGTTCTTCACCGGCTCGGTCGACGTCTACCGCACCTTCGTGACCCGCATGTCGCCCTACGAGGGCGAGCAGATCCTGGAGCACCTCAACCTGACCGACGTGGTGGTGTCGCGGCTCCTCGGCTCGGTGGGGGTGTTCATCGTCATCTCGGCGCCCTTCCTCTCCATGCGGCTCGTGGCCGAGGAGAAGCGGGCCCGCACCTTCGAGCTCGTCATGACCTCGCCGGTGCGCCCGTTCGAGATCGTGGTCGGCAAGTACCTGGCGGCCCTGGCGGTGCTCCTCGTCTCGATCGCCATCGTGGCCGCCTTCCCGGTGCTGCTCTCCTTCTACGCTCGCGGGGCCCACGGCGGACCGGCGGTGGAGTGGCAGACGGTCGGCACCGGGCTGCTCGGGCTCTTCCTGCTCGGCGCCATGTGCATGGCGGTGGGCCTGTTCGTCTCCGCGCTCTCCGACTCGGTCATCGTGGCGGCCCTCATCTCGCTCATCGTGCTCCTCGGGCTGTGGGTGGTGACCATCTTCACCATCGGCTCCCAGGGCCCGCTGCGGGACCTCGCCACCGGCCTCAGCTCGGCCGAGCACCTGGGAGGCTTCCTGCAGGGGAGGATCGAGCTCAAGGACGTCGTCTACTACCTGTCCTTCGTGGCGCTCGGCCTGTGGCTCACCGACCGGGCCCTCGAGGGCCAGCGCTGGGCCTAGGCGACCGAGGAGCCTTCTACCATGCGTAAACCCATCGTCAGCCGGGTGGTCGGTGCCCTCGGCCTGGTCCTGCTCCTCTCCACCGCCATCACCCTCTTCTTCGGGGACAGCCGGCTGGTGGCGGCGAAGCTCGTCCTGGGCCTCGCCGGGTTGGCGGTCTCCTTCGCGCTCGCCGAGACCGGCGGGTTGAAGCGCTTCTTCACCGGCCGGGCCCTGCACTACGGTGGCCTCACCGCCCTCTCGCTGGTCGGGCTGCTGGTGGTGCTGGGGATGGCCAACTGGGTGGCCTACCGGCGCCCGGTGAGCTGGGACCTCACCCGGGACCGGCTCTTCACCCTGCAGGACGACACGCTGAAGACGCTCAAGGGCCTGAAGGGCGACGTGAAGGCCATCGCGGTGTACCGCATGGACGAGGAGGGGTACGCGTCGGCCGAGAGCCTCCTCAAACGCTACGCCGAGCGCTCCCCGCATTTCACCTACGAGATGGTCGATCCCTACAAGAACCCCGAGCTGGCCAAGACCTACGGGGTGGTCTCGGGCGGGCCGCGCATCCTGCTCGTCAGCGGCGACCAGAGGGCCCCGGCCTCCGCCCCCGACGAGCAGGGCGTCACGAACGCCCTCGTCAAGGTGACCCGCTCCGGCACCCGCAAGGTGTACTTCAGCCAGGGACACGGAGAGCCCGACCCCACCGGCGACCAGCCGCGCGCCTACGGACAGATGGTGAAGACCCTCGAGGGCGAGGGTTACCAGGTGGCGCCGCTCTCGCTGCTCGAGAAGCCGGAGGTGCCGGCGGACGCCTCGGTGGTGCTGGTGGCCGGTGCCCGCACCGGCTTCCTCACCGCCGAGGTGAAGGCGCTCGAGACCTTCGCCGCCCAGGGCGGCCACCTCGGCATCTTCCTCGAGCCCGAGGTCGATCCGGGGCTCGACCCCTTGCTCGCCCAGTACGGCGTCCAGGCCGACGACGACGTGGTGGTCGACCCCTCGCCGGCGGCCCAGATCCTGGGCTCGCCGGTCTCGCCCATCGTGCTGCCCTCGAGCGCCCACGAGATCTCGCGCGACCTCGCCGACAGCGCACTCATCTTCCCCACCACGCGGTCGCTCGTGGCCCTCACCAAGGCCCCGGTGACGCCGACCCCGCTCGCCCTCACCGGCCGCGAGGCCTGGGGCGAGACCGACGTGAAGGGGGTCTTCGAGCGGGGGGTGGCGCGGCGCGACCCGGGCGAGAAGGTGGGGCCCCTGCCGGTGGCGATGGCGGTGGAGAAGAAGGCGGAGGGCGAGGGGCGGCGCTCCGACCACACCCGGCTGGTGGTGGCCGGGGACGGCGACTTCTTCTCCAACAAGTACCTGCAGCTCGGGGCCAACCGCGACTTCGCCATGAACGCGGTGAGCTGGCTCGCCGAGCAGGAAGACCGCATCACCATCCGCCCCAAGAGCCGGGAGGCCTCGATCGTCCTCATGACCGACGCCCAGTCCACCGCGCTCAAGTTCTTCTCGGTCGACGTGCTGCCGGTGGCCCTGCTCGGCCTCGGCCTGGCGGTCTGGATGGTGCGGCGGTCCCGCTAGGGAGGGAAGGGCGATGAAGGCTCGCCAGCGCGCGCTCGTCTCCACCCTCGTCCTGCTCGCCCTGGCCGGCGCCGCGGTGGCCCTGGCCTTCTTCGGCGTCGCGCGCAAGGACGAGGCCCGGGCGGCGAAGAAGACGGCCGAGGAGAGGCTCTACGCCTTTCGGCCGGCCGAGGTGAAGTCCTTCACCCTGGTCGCCAAGGGCGACACCACCCGCCTCGAACGCGCCGGCGACGGGTGGCGCCTCACCGCGCCCGTCGAGGCCGAGGCGGAGAAGGCGTCGGTGAACTCGCTCCTCGAGGCCGTGGCGGGGCTGAAGCGCAAGGCGGCCATCGCCCCCAAACCCGACCCGGCCTCCCTCGCCCGCTACGGGCTCGCCACGCCCCGCGCCCGGCTCACCCTCGCCCTCGACGGCGGGAAGAGCGCGACCTTGGCCCTCGGCGACGAGAACCCCTTCGACGGCTCGTCCTTCGTCGAGATCACCTCCGGGGCGGTCGACCTCGTGGGCGCCGAGCTCAAGTGGTCCCTCGAGAAGAGCGCCTTCGACCTGCGCGACAAGCGGCTCTTGCCCTTCGCGGAGGACCGCCTCGAGCGCCTGGAGGTGGTGGCGCCGCGGCTCAGCTATGCGCTCGCCCCCGGGGCGGGCGGCTACCGGCTCCTCGCCCCGGTGAAGGAGGCGGCCGACGACGCCGCCCTGGCCCGGGTGCTGGCCGCCCTGCGCGACCTGCGCGCCACCTCCTTCACGCACCCGAGCGAGGGCGACGCCGCCCTGGGGCTCGACCACCCGCGCTTCACGGTGAAGCTCGCCCTGAAGGGCGGACCCACCCGCACGCTCGACCTCGGGGCCCCCCCCCCGCCGCCGGCCAAGCCCGCCGGCGAGGGGGGCGCGAAGTCCGAGCCTCCCCTCTACGCACGCTTCGAGGGTTCGACCGAGGTGGCCACCGTCCCGGCCGAGGCGGCGAGCGGGCTCGACCAGGACCTCTTCGCGCTGCGCGACAAGAAGGTGTTGCACTTCGACCGGGACAAGCTCTCGAAGCTCGGCTTCACGGTGGGGGGTAAGGCCTTCGAGGGCCAGCGCGGGGAGGGGCACGAGCGGTTGGAGGCGGTGGTGAGCGCCCTCGCCGGGCTCGAGGCCCGGGCCTTCCCCGACGAGGGGGCCCTCGCCCGCTACGGGCTCGACCACCCCGAGGCGGAGGTGCTGCTCTCGGGGGCGGATGGGCAGAAGCTCGATCGCCTGGTGGTGGCGGAGAAGGACGGCAAGGCCTACGCGCGCGCCGACTCCTCGCCCCGCGTCGCCGAGGTGGACCCGGCGGCGCTGAAGGCCCTCCCCCGCAGCGAGGCGGACCTCGCGGAGGCCGCCAAGGCCCCGCCCACCCCCACCGCGGGCAAGTGAGGCGCGGCCGAGGTTGACGCCGGGCGGCTCTCCCCTTAATCTTTTCCGCTCCGTCGCCCGGGGGAGCGCTCCCGCGAGGAAAGAGGACCATGGCCCGCGTAACCGTCGAAGACTGCCTGCCGATGGTGGACAACCGCTTCGCGCTCGTCCTCCTCGCCACCAAGCGCACCCGCCAGCTGATGGCCGGCGCCCGGCCGCTCCTCCCGCAGTCGAAGAACAAGCCCAACGTGCTCGCCCTGCGCGAGATCGCGACCGGCAAGGTGCGGTTCGACCGCTCGGTGCGCGACGCGCTCTCCGGCAAGTTCGACAAGGAGAAGGTGAGCATCGGGGCCGGGCAGACCCGCACCCTCAAGTAGCCGCTGCTGAGGGGCGCAAGGCCTCTCGCCACCCTTCCCCGCCTCGAGAAGCCGCTCTAGGCCTCGTGCCGTCCGGCGCGGGCGCCGAGGTAGCCGAGCTTCTCGCCCCCCCCGAGGCGGTAGCTCTGTCGCAGCTCCCTCAGCATCCCCTCGGCGTCGGCACCGCGCACGTAGGAGGCCTCGAGGAAGCGCGCGTACCCGCCGCCCAGCCGGTTCGCCAGCCGGTAGCGCTCGAGCTCCTCCTCCACGAGCGTGGCCCGGTAGCGGACGCGCCCGAAGAGGGTGCTCCGCAGGGCCGGGGAGAGCCTGCGCAGCCCGCGGCGCCACAGGTAGAGGACGAGGAGGGCGAAGCGGTCCACCTCGGCCTGCACCTCGAGCTCGAGCAGCGAGACCGGGCGCCCGCGGGCGGCGCGGGTGGCGAGGTAGACGAAGTGCGAGACGCCCTCGGCCGCGCAGGCGAGGGGGCCGAGGGCGCCGGGCAGGGTGAGGAGCGGGCGCGGATCGTGGGGATCGGCGGTGCGGGCGGCCTCGACCACCTCGTCGTCGAGGAAGAGCCCGAGCTCGATCTCGCCCTCGGACTCGCGCACGAGGAGGGCCTCCGGGCTCGGGGGCGGCCCGAAGAGTGCCTCGGCCTGCGCGCGGTCCATGAGGTAGTCGCGGACCCGCGGCGCCTCCACGCCGTAGATGGCCTCGAGCTCGCCCTGGAAGAACTCGAGGGTGTACATCACTGCTCGAAGGAGCGCGCCGGGGGGCGGCCGGACCCGCCGAGGAGGGCGAGGCCCTTCTCCCGCAGGCGGCGGGCCACCCGCTCGGAGCCGGTGAGGAGGAAGCGTTCGTAGAGCCTCACGAGGCCCCGGTTCGACGAGAGGTCCGACAGCTCGGCGATCTCGGCGAACAGGTCGACGAACTGGGAGAAGCGCAGGGCGAGCTCGGCGAAATGGGCCTTGCCCCCGCCCTCGCCCCCCGGGCCGAGGGCGAGGGCGTCGTAGGCGCGCTCTCCCATGGCGATGTAGTAGTCGACCTGCACGAGCGAGCGGGCGAGCGAGTCGCCGAAGAATCCCGACACGAAGAGGGAGGTGTCGCCGAGCCGCTTCAGGTTCGCGAAGCGCGTCTCCCGGTCGCCCTCGAGCGCCCGCTTGAGGGTGAGGGCGAGCGGCTCGAGCTCGCAGGCCTCGCCAGGGTTCCCGGCGAAGAGCCGCTCCTTGCGGAGGAACTGGGCGAGCAGGTTCACGAGGTAGAACTCGGTCGTCTCCTGCACCTGCATGCGGCGGCACGCGAGCGCGTCCGCCACGAGCTCGCGGAAGTACTCGGCCGCGCTCTTGCCGACGAGGATCGCGCCTTTCACGAGTCTCTCCACCTTCGCTTTCGCACCGCCCACGGCCCCCTTCGGAGGCTGCCCCTCGGTAGCGTAACAGCCACCCATCCGAGTCTCAACCCCATGAAATATATAATGATTTTAGCAGTCGACAGCGCCGAGCGCCAACGCCGGTCGACTGCCAGAAGCGGCAGTGAAACCCGAGTCCCTGTGCACCCCTTCAAAAACGACGCCGCGGCTTGACAGGCGGCGGGCGGTGGTTAGAGTACCCGCGTCGTTGGCAGTCCCCCTGAGCGACTGCTAACGGCTTCCTAACACCCTGCGGCGCCCGCCTCGCTCTCACTTCGGGGTAGGCCTCGCGACGCGTAGCGACTCGAAGGAGACCCTCATGAAGATTCGTCCGCTGCAGGACCGCCTCATCGTGAAGCGGATCGCCGAGGAGGAGAAGACCAAGGGCGGCATCATCATCCCCGACACGGCCAAGGAGAAGCCGATCGAGGGCAAGGTGATCGCCGTGGGCAACGGCAAGGTGCTCGAGGACGGCAAGGTCCGTCCGCTCGACATCAAGGCCGGCGACCGAATCCTCTTCTCGAAGTACGCCGGGACCGAGGTCAAGATCGACGGCGAAGAGCACCTCATCATGCGCGAGGACGACATCCTCGGCGTCATCGAGGACAAGTAGTTCCAGGCTTTGAACGAGGAGAAGACATGGCTGCCAAGGAAATCATGTTCGACCAGCGCGCCCGGGACGCGATCCTGAAGGGCGTGAACACCCTCGCCGACGTGGTCAAGGTGACGCTCGGCCCCAAGGGCCGCAACGTGGTCATCGAGAAGTCGTTCGGCTCGCCCACCATCACCAAGGACGGCGTGACGGTGGCGAAGGAGATCGAGCTCGAGAACAAGTTC
>DATJVF010000349.1:0-3067 GCA_035501995.1 Anaeromyxobacteraceae bacterium | reverse complement strand
CGGCCCGGCTCCCCGTGGATACCGATCCCGATCTCCATCTCGTTCTCCGGGAGGTCGAAGGTCGGGCGGCCGGCCTGCGGCACGGTGCAGGAGGTGAGCGCCATCCCCATGCTGCGCCCTCGCTCGCTCACGAGACGCGCCACCCTCGCCACCTCGGCGAGGGGCCGCCCCTCCTCGGCGGCGGCGCCGGCCATCTTCTCCGCCAGCACCGTGACCCCGACCCCGCGCCGCCCGGCGGTGTACAGGCTGTCCTCGACCGCCACGTCGTCGTGGATCACCACCGCCTCGACCTCGATCCCCTCGCCGCGCGCCAATTCGGCGCCGAGCTCGAAGTTGAGCACGTCGCCGGTGTAGTTCTTCACGATGTGGAGCAGTCCGACCCCGCCGTGCACGGCCTTGGAGGCCGCGAGGACCTGGTCGGGCGTCGGCGAGGTGAAGATGGCTCCCGGACACGCCGCGTCCAGCATCCCCGGCCCCACGAAGCCCGCGTGCATCGGCTCGTGACCGGATCCACCGCCCGAGATGACGCCCACCTTGCCCGTCACCGGCGCGTCGGCGCGCACCACCTGAACCGGGTCGAAGTAGACCTTCACCAGGTCGGCGTGCGCGGCAGCGAAGCCCGAAAGCGCCTCCCGCACCAGGTCCTCGGGCTTGTTGATGAGCTTCTTCAAGGCGTCCTCCCTCCTCACCGGCGGGGCGAGCGGTGGAACGAGACTGCCAAGGGAGGTTCGCCGAGCGGACGGCCCAGGGGGGGCATGGCCCGGCCGGACCGGGCGGCCCTGTTCGCCACACGCCGCCAAGGAGGGACCCCAGGTTCGCAACGGCCGGGTGGGCCCTCACGCCTACCATGTCCGCCGCGCCGTGCACCTCGGGACCCAGAGCCTCTGCTTACTTCTGAGTCTCTCGACGCTCGCCAGGGGGGCGTCCATGACCTTCGCGCTGACCTCGCCGGCCTTCCAGCACGGCGCCGCAATCCCATCGCGCTACACCTGCGAGGGGGAGGACCGCTCGCCCCCTCTCACCATCTCGGGAATCCCCGCCGGGACGCGGAGCCTCGCACTCATCGTCGACGACCCGGACGCGCCGGATCCTCGGGCCCCGACGACGACCTGGGTGCACTGGGTGCTCTACGCCCTACCTCCCACCGTCGAGGCGCTCCCCGAGGCGGTGGCGCCGCGAGACCTTCCGGCCGGCACGCGCGAAGGCCTGAACGACTGGCGGCAGACCGGCTACGGCGGCCCCTGCCCGCCCGTGGGCCGCCACCGCTACTTCTTCAAGCTCTTCGCGCTCGACACCGTGCTCCCCGACCTCCGGACGCCGACCAAGTCCAAGCTCGAGCATGCCTTCGAGGGCCACGTGCTCGCCAAGGCCGAGCTCATGGGGACCTACGAGAAGCGGCGCTGAAGAGGCCTCGCCTCCCGCTGTGGCCCGGACGCCGCCCGGCGCGTTAAGAGGCCAAGGTGTCCAAGGCCTTCACCGACGAGGAAGCCCCCGAGGCCGAGAGCCTCGGGCGCGCTCCGCCCCGCCTCGGCCCCCTCGAGGTGCGCTACATCACCCCGGAGGGTCAGACCGCCCTGCGGGCGCAACTCGAGGCGCTGCGCGCGCGCCTCGAGGAAGTCCTGCGGCTCCCCGAGAGCGAGCGTGCCCCGAGGCCCGACCTCGAGCGGCGGATCGCCCTCGTCGAGGGCACGCTCTCGGCCCTGACCGTGCTCGGCCCCGACGCCGCGCCCGAGGGGCAGGCGGCCTTCGGTACCTTCGTGACGGTGAGGGACGAGCGCGGCCGGCTCGCCACCTATCGCCTCGTCGGGCCGGACGAGGCCGACCCGCGCCGAGGCTTCTTGAGCGTCCACGCGCCCCTCGGGCAGGCCTTGCTCGGCCGCCGGGTGGGCGAGTCGGTCGCGGTCGAGCGCCCTGACGGCGACCGCGAGTACGAACTCGTCGAGGTGCGGCCCAAGGCGCCGTGAAAGAGTGGCGGCCCAGCGGGCAGCCCCGTCCAAGCACGGGAGGCACGGATGAAGAGGCCGGAGTGGCTACGCTGGGTCGACGCGCTGAGGACCATCGCCCAGGCCGGGCTCGCCTACTCGCGCGATCCCTTCGACCGCGATCGCTTCGGAAGCGTCCAGGCGATCGCCGCCGAGATCCTGGCCTCCCACAGCGACCTCGAGGGCACCGAGGCCGGCGAGCTCCTCCGCGCCGAAGGCGGCTACGTCACGCCCAAGGTCGACGTGCGGGCCGCCGTCTTCGAGGAGGGCCGGGTGCTCCTCGTGCGCGAGGTGTCGGACGGCCGCTGGTCGCTCCCGGGGGGATGGGCCGACGTGGGCGAGAGCCCGGGAGAGGTCGCGGTGCGCGAGGTCCTGGAAGAGACCGGACTGCGCGTGAGGGCCACCCGGCTGCTCGCCCTCCTCGACAAGGCCAGGCACGACCACCCGGCCCAGCTCTGGTACGTCTACAAGGCCTTCTTCGCTTGCGAGGTGGTCGGCGGCGCCCTGCGCGGGAGCATCGAGACCCCCGAGGTGAGATTCTTCGAGCGCGACGCCCTTCCGCCCCTCTCGCTCGACCGCGTCACCGCGGGGCAGATCGAGCGCGTCTTCCAGCACCACGACGACCCGAGCCTGGCCGCCGACTTCGATTGAACGACGAGGGCCGGGACCGAACTCAGCCCCCGGCTCGGCCCGCGAGCTCGGCCCTTCGCTCGGCGAGCCAGGACCGGGCGGGGCCCGCGTCCACCCCGAACGCCTCGAGGCCCGGGAAGACCACCTCCTCCAGGGTCCGGGTGAAGACCTCGCGCTTCAGAGGGCGCGGCAGCACCCCCTGCTCGAGCAGGGCCTCCTCGTCCTCCTCCTCGGGCCCGGGCCGAAAGAGGCCGGGCGCCATGCTCCCCTTCAGCATGGCCGGGATGAGCGGCGAGAGGAAGGCGGTCTCTCCCTGGGCGTGCTCGCTCGCGAGGTGTGCCCAGCCGAGCCGGCTGTGCACCACCTCGTCCTCCGCCAGCTCGCGCAGCACGCGGCGCATCTCCCGGTCCCGGGAGCGGCCGAGGAGCGTGGTCAGCACCCCCATGCTCTCGGTC
>DATJVF010000348.1:0-6529 GCA_035501995.1 Anaeromyxobacteraceae bacterium | reverse complement strand
GAGGTGGTGGCGCTGCTCGGCCCCTCCGGCTGCGGCAAGTCCACCATCCTGCGGATCCTGGCCGGGCTCACCCCCGCCACCCGCGGGAGCGTGCTCTACCACGGCGAGCCGCTCCGGGGGCTCAACCCCGGCATCGGCTTCGTGTTCCAGAGCTTCGCCCTCTACCCGTGGATGACGGTGACCGAGAACGTGGAGGCGGTGCTGCAGGCGCAGGGCCTCAAGCCCTCGGAGGTGGCCGAGCGGGCCCGCCGCGCCATCCACACCGTGGGCCTCTCCGGCTTCGAGGGGGCCTTCCCGCGCGAGCTGTCGGGGGGCATGAAGCAGCGGGTCGGCATGGCGCGCGCCTTCTCGCTCGACCCCGAGATGCTCTTCATGGACGAGCCCTTCAGCCAGGTCGACGCCCTCACCGCGGAGAGCCTGCGGGCGGAGGTGCTCGACATCTGGGCCACCCAGGGCCAGAACCCCTCCTCGATCGTCATGGTGAGCCACGACATCACCGAGGTGGTCTACATGGCGGACCGCATCGTGGTGCTGGACGCCCACCCGGGCCGCGTCCGCAGCGTGGTCGAGGACGCCCTGCCCCGCCCGCGCGACTACCGCTCGCCCGAGCTCCTCAAGCTCGTCGACCGGCTGCACGACATCATCACCGGGATGGAGATGCCGGACCTCCCCGCCCCGGCCCCGCCGGCGGGCCTCGAGCCCATCCCGCACGCCTCGGCGAGCGAGGTGGTGGGCCTGCTCGAGTACCTCGACGCCCGCGGGGGCAAGGAGGACGTGTTCCGCATCGCCTCCGACACCGACCGCGAGTTCGGGCGCCTCATCGCGGTGGTCAACGCCGCCGAGCTCCTCGACCTCGTCGACACCCCCCGCCGGATGGTGGTGCTCTCCCCCGAGGGCGCTCGCCTGGTCAAGGCGAGCCCGGCCGGCCGCAAGGTGCTCTGGCGCGAGCGCGTCCGGCGCCTCCACCTCTTCGAGCACGTCGCCGACGCGCTGGCGCGCCAAGAACGGCACGCGGTGGACCGGGACTTCGTCCTCGACCTCATCGCCCTCCACATGCCCAACGAGGACTACGAGAAGCTCTTCGAGACCTTCATCTCCTGGGCCCGCT
Source organism: Anaeromyxobacteraceae bacterium (assembly GCA_035501995.1). Lineage (GTDB taxonomy): Bacteria > Myxococcota > Myxococcia > Myxococcales > Anaeromyxobacteraceae > Anaeromyxobacter_A. The sequence goes on along the minus strand of DATJVF010000348.1, from coordinate 5,421 downwards.
TCGGCGGGCTCTTCGCCTACGACGAGGACTCGGGCCTCATCACCGCCGAGGGTTAAGCGCGCCTCGCCCCCGAGCGGCGCCGGCGCGGGCCCCGGGAGAGGAGGTGCCCGGCCGCGGCCAGGCTACCGAGGGCGAGCGCGCCGAGCCACAGCGCGGTCGCGCCGAAGGTGCCGTAGATCGCCCCGCCGAGGAGCGGAGCGAGGGCGAGGGCGAGCCCGGCCACCATCGTGAAGGCGCCCTGGTAGCGACCCCGCAGCGCCTCGGGGGCCAGATCGGCGACGAGCGCGGAGGCGGCCGGGAAGCCCAGCACCTCGCCCACCGTCCACAGCACCGTGCCGAGGAGGTAGGGGACGAGGCCTCCGCCGAGCGCGTACAGCCCGTAGCCGGCCCCGAAGAGGAGCGCCATCGCGGCGAGGAGCCGGCTCCCGTCCCTCCTCGCCAGGCCCGGCCCGAGGACGGGCTGCAGGAGGACCACCCCCGCGCAGTTGAGGGCCATGAGGCGCGCGAAGGTCCCCGGGCCGTGACGGTGGGCGGCGAGGTCGACCGGCAGGGCGAGCTGCCACTGGCCGAAGACGAGGAGCGCGGCGAGGTGCAGGCCGAGAAAGGCCACGAACGGGCCATCGGCCAGGGCGCGCTCGAGGCCGCCCGAGGCGGCCGAGCCGGCCAGGGCGGCGGGCTTCGTCTCGGGCACGCGCCAGAGCACGATGGCCGCGCAGGCGAGGCTCGTGGCGGCGTCGGCGAGGAAGAGGGCGGCGAAGCTCCTCCCGGCCACGAGCCCGCAGAGGAGCAGCCCCACCGCCACCGAAAGGTTGGTCGCCCAGTAGAGGAGGCCGTAGGCGCGCACCCGATGGGCGGGGGGGACGAGGTCCGCCACCGCGGCGTTGAGCGCCGGGCGGTAGAGCTCGCTCGCGGCCCCGGACAGGAACGCCAGCCCGGCGAGGAGAAGCGAGCCCCGCGCGAACGGGAGCCCGCCGACGGCGAGGGCCCCGGCGATGAGCCCGCCCGCCATCGTGGCTCGCCGGCCCAGCCGGTCGGCGAGCGCACCGCCCAGGGGACCGGCGAGCGCCATCCCCAGGCCGAAGAGGGCCACCATCCGGCCGGCCGGCGCGACCGCCAGGCCGCGCGCCTCCACCAGGTAGGGGCCCAGGAAGGCGACCGCGAACGAGGCGAAGCGGTTCACGAGGACCCCCCACCACAGCCCCCAGAAGGCGGCCGGGAGGTCGCCGCCGGCGGCGGGGACGAGTTCCTTCAGGGCTCGCACGCGAGGCGCGTCTTACCCACGCGAGGGGCGTCCCGCCGTCCCCGCGGGCCCGAAGTCCCCCTCCGGGCCCTTGGCCGGCGGGGGCCTCGCCGGGCCCCACCGTCGGGCCCGGGGCTGGTAGGGTTCCCTCGAGACCGATGACCATCCAGACCGCCGAGATCGCGGCCGCGGCCGAGGCCGCCCGCCGCGAGAAGCACCTTGTGGCCTTCGGGTCGCTCTCGGCCGCCCTCCTGCTCACCGCGCTCAAGCTGGTGGTCGGCTTCTCGAGCGGCTCGATCGGCATCCTCTCCGAGGCGGCCCACTCCTCCCTCGACCTCGTGGCCGCCTTCGTGACCCTGTGGGCCATCCGCGCCTCCTCCAAGCCGGCGGACCGCGATCACCCCTACGGACACGGGAAGATCGAGAACTTCTCGGCGCTCTTCGAGACCGGGCTCCTCCTCGCCACCTGCGCCTTCATCGCCTACGAGGCGGTCGAGCGCCTCGCCTACCGGACCGTGCTCGTGCGGGTGACGCCCTGGGCCTTCGGCCTCATGGCCCTCTCCATGGTGGTGGACCTGTCGCGCTCGCGCGCCCTGCGCCGCGCGGCGAGCAAGCACCGCAGCCAGGCCCTCGCTGCCGACGCGCTGCACTTCGCGACCGACGTCTGGTCGTCGGCGGTGGTGCTCCTCGGGCTCGTCGGCGTCTGGCTGGCCGGCCGGCTGGAGAAGCCCTGGCTCTCCAAGGCCGACGCGGTCGCCGCCCTGGGCGTCGCCGCCATCGCGGTGGTGGTGAGCCTGCGGCTCGGCAAGAAGTCGGTCGACGATCTTCTCGACGCGGCGCCGGCCGGCCTGCTCGAGCGGGTCGCCCGCGCGGCGGCCGTCCCGGGCGTGGCCTCCGTCTCGCAAGTGCGGGTCCGCCAGTCCGGCCCGGACACCTTCGCCGACGTGGTGCTCCAGGTCCCGCGCGCGCTCTCCCTGGCGGCGGCCCACGACCTGGCCGACGTGGCCGAGGAGGCCATCCGCCGGGCGGTGGCCGGCGTCGATGTGGTGGTCCACGCCGAGCCGGCTCCCGAGGCGGAGGGGGCGAGCGCGATCGATCCTCGTCGGGCCGAGTCTGAAGCTCCGCCCGGAACCCTCCGAAGCGCGAAAGAGCGCCCCGGGCCCCGGCGACCCCTCCCACGGCCGAAAGGAGCTGGCCACTCCGCGGAATAGCGCGCGGAAGGCCGGGCCGCAGTGGTGCCGATTTGCCACACGCCCGCGGGGCGGACGGGGTGTAGGATCTCGCTCGCACCGAGGGCGCGGGTCGGCGCTCCGGTTCAGGCGCCGAGCGCGAGGGTGCGCTTCTTCTACACACCCAGCTCGCGGCGCCCGGCTCGCAGGGAGGCGCGGTCGTGCCGAAGGTACCGCTGCCGGAGGAGGAGCTGCTCGCCCGGCTGCGGTGGTTCATCCGGGTGCGCTGGCTGTTCCTGTCCGGCCTGGCGGTGGCGATCCTGGTCGGTCGGACCATGCTCGGCCCGGGGTTCCCGGTCGCGAAGGCGGCGGCGGCGGGCGCGGTGGTCCTCGCCTACAACCTGCTCTTCGTCCTCTACCACGCCTGGCTACGCCCCCGGGGCATCCCCCACCTCACCACGAGCCGCATCGAGGCCGGCTTGCAGATCGGGCTCGACCTGCTCGCCCTCACCACCCTCGTCCACCTCACCGGCGGGGCGGAGAACCCCTTCGTCGGCTTCTACCTCTTCCACGCCATCGTGGGCAGCATGCTCCTGTCGCGGGAGGAGGCCTGGTTGGTGGGGTTCGGCTCCTGCCTCCTGTTCCTCAGCGTGGTGGGGCTGGAGTACGCCGGGATCCTCCCGCACTTCCACCCGCACGGCCCCTCCGAGGCCTCGCGCCACCAGTTCCTCCCCTACGTGGCCATGGTGAGCGCGGGCTTCGTCATCACGGTCTTCAGCACCATCGCCATCACCTCCTCGATCGTGGGCAGCCTGAGGCTGCGGGAGCAGCAGCTCGTGGCCACCAAGCGCGCGCTCGTCAAGAACGCCGAGGACCTCGAGCGCGCCTACTCGACGCTCACCGAGAAGCAGCACCAGCTCATCCAGGCCGAGAAGCAGGCCTCGCTCGGTCAGCTGGTGGCGGGCATCGCTCACGAGATCAACAACCCCATCCAGTTCATCCACGGCAACATGTCGATCCTGTCGGAGGCCTTCGACGACATCCTGCCGCTGCTCGACGACACGGCCACCGGCCACCCCGAGCTGCGCGTCGCGCGACTCGAGTACCCCTTCTTCAGGAAGCAGGTGGCGGTGCTCCTGAAGGACCTGGTCGACGGGGCGGCGCGCATCGCGGCCCTGGTGCGGGACCTCAAGGCCTTCGCCCGGCGCGACGAGGGACGCCTCGACGAGGAGGTCGACCTGAACGAGGCGGTGCGGTCCTCGCTGCGGCTGCTCCACAACCAGCTCAAGCACTTTCGGGTGGAGGAGCAGCTCGAACCGGCCCTGCCGCACCTGCGCGGGAACGCCACCCAGCTGCAGCAGGTGGTGGTGAACACCCTGCAGAACGCGGTGGAGGCCTGCGACCACCGGGCCGGGGCGCGCATCCGCGTCCGCACCCGGACCGAGCCCGGCCAGGGGCAGGTCCGGCTCTCCATCGAGGACTCGGGCTCTGGGATGACCGAGGAGGTCAAGGGGCGGATCTTCGACCCCTTCTTCACCACCAAGCAGCGCACCGGCGGAACCGGGCTCGGGCTCGCCATCACCTACGGCATCGTCCAGCAGCACCGGGGCCAGATCGAGGTCGAGAGCCGGGTCGGCCAGGGCACCACCTTCCACTACCTTCTGCCGCTCGGCCCGGGGGGCGCTGCATGAACCGGATCCTGGTGCTCGACGACGACACGGCGGTGCTGAACTGCTTCGTCACCCTGCTCGCCCAGACCGGCCGCTTCGAGGTGGAGGTCCTCTCCGACAGCACGAAAGCCCTCCCCACCCTGGCCGAGAGCCGGTTCGACCTCCTCCTGCTCGACATGGACATGCCGGTGGTGAGCGGGATGGAGGTGCTGCGCCACGTGAAGAAGCACCTCCCCGGGCTGGAGGTGGTGGTGATCACCGGGGTGGGCGACGTGGAGATGGCGGTCGAGGCCATGAAGACGGGCGCCTACGACTACCTGTGCAAGCCGGTCGACTCGGAGCGGCTGGTGGCCTGCATCGACCGCGCCCTCGAGCGCGCCCGCATGAGCGAGGAGCTGCACCAGCTGCGCGAGCGGGTGGGGGCGCAGGACGACCGCTTCCGCGAGGCCTTCAAGGGCTTCGTGACCCAGGACCCGAACCTCCTGCGCACCCTCGGCAACGCCGAGCAGATCGCGCACAGCGACAACAACGTGCTCATCTGGGGCGAGAGCGGCACCGGCAAGGAGCTGGTGGCCCGCGCCCTTCACGCCCTGAGCCGCCGCGCCGAGAAGCCCTTTCTGGCGGTGAACGCCGCCGCCTTCGCCTCCGCCCTCTTCGACTCGCACTTCTTCGGCCACGAGCGGGGCGCCTTCACCGGGGCCGACAGCGCCAAGCCGGGCCTGTTCGAGGAGGCCGACGGCGGGACGCTGTTCCTCGACGAGATCGGCGACATCGAGCTGCCGGTGCAGTCGAAGCTGCTCCGCGCGCTGCAGAGCGGCGAGTACTTCCGGCTGGGCTCGACCCGCAAGCGGGGGGCGGACGTCCGCATCATCGCCGCCACCAACAAGGACCTCGACGTCGAGATCGAGGAGGGTCGCTTCCGGCGCGACCTCTACTACCGCCTGGCCATCAGCTCGATCTTCATCCCCCCCTTGCGCGAGCGCCGGGGGGACGTGGAGCTCCTCGCCTACCACCTGCTCGAGCGCTTCGCCAAGGCGAACGGCAAGGTGATCCACGGCATCGCCGACCCGGTGCTGGAGATCCTGGAGGGACACGACCTCCCCGGGAACGTGCGCGAGCTCGAGAACATCATCGCGAGCGCGGTGGTCCTCGAGTCGAGCGATACCCTCTCCCTCGACGCCCTCCCTCCTTATCTCAAGAAGGGGGCGGCCGGACCCGTGGGCGCGGCGCCGCGCGAGGTCGGCAAGACCCTGGCCGAGGTGGAGGCCGACTACATCCGGGCGGTGCTCGACCACACCGGGGGCAACAAGTCCGCCGCCGCACGGCTGCTCGGCATCTCGCG
>DATJVF010000347.1:0-7975 GCA_035501995.1 Anaeromyxobacteraceae bacterium | reverse complement strand
AAGAGCACGTGGATCGAGCGCAGGCGCTCCTCCTCGGCCAGGGCCCGGGCGGCCCCGAGGAGGACCGGGACCACCCGCGAGCGCTGCTCGCCTCCGGCCACGAGCAGGCGGCGCCCGGTGGCGGGGGTGAAGGGCACGGTGAGGACGAGCTTCGGGTAGTAGGGGAGCCCGGCCTCCGAGGCGGCGCTGGCCCATCCGAAGTCCCTCGAGAAGTCCCCGTCCGAGTCGCCCTTGGCGTAGGCCGGCGCAGCCGCCACGAGCTTCTCCCCGCGCCACAGGGTGAGGTGGCGGGGGCGCCAGCCCGAGCGCGGCGACGCGCACCCGGAGGCCTCGAGCGCGTCGAGGAAGGCGTGCCGGACGAACGGCGTGGCGAGCGAGGGCTCGTGCGCCGAGAGCGCGTCCCAGTCCCGGGACGGCGCGTCCGCGATCCCGTCGAGCACCTTCAAGCGGAGGGCCGTCACCCGAAGGGAGATAAGGGGCCGGGGCCCTCGCGCAAGGCCGGGTGCCCGCGGCGTGCGCGCCCCCGCGCAGCCCCACCTTAGGGACCCTCCCGGGCCGCTTGCGGCCCCCGCGGCGCGGCGCGACGATTCTCCTCGAGGTGATCCCATGATCCCGACCATGATCGACGCCTACCTGCGCGAGCACGGGCTATCCTTCGAGCACCTCGTCCACGGGCGCACGGTGGCGGCCCAGCGCCTGGCGGCCGCCGAGCACGTGAGCGGCGCGCGGGTGGCGAAGGTGGTGGTGCTGAACGTGGACGGCCGGCAGGCGCTGGCGGTGGTGGCGGCGCCCGCCCAGGTCGATCTCGAGCTCCTGCAGCGGGTGCTGCAGGCGAGCGCGATCGAGCTCATGCCCGAGGATCGGTTCGCCGAGTTCTTCTGGCCCTGCGAGCCCGGGGCGGAGCCCCCCCTCTCGCTCTTCGGGCTCCCCATCTACGTCGACGCCCGGCTCACCCGCGAGCCCTGGCTCATCATGCGGGCCGGCACCCACGAGGACGCCATCCAGGTCGACACCGACGCCTGGCTCCTCTCCGAGAAGGCGCGCATCGTGGAGGGGCTCGGCGTGACCATACAGTGAGCCGCGCGGGGGCCCTCGCCCGCCGCGGCGCACCCGGCTCGCCGCGACGTCGCCTTTCGAAGGGAGCGGCGTGAAGCCCTATCTCGACCGGCCGAGGCCCTGGCTCGTCGCCCATCGCGGTGGCGCCCGCCTCGCCCCGGAGAACACCCTGCCCGCCTTCGCCCTGGCCGCGCGCCTGTCGGCCGACGCCTTCGAGCTCGACGTCCAGCTCACCGCCGACGGCGAGGTGGTGGTGTTTCACGACGAGGAGACGACCCGTCTCACCGGGAGCCCGGGGACGATCTCCGGCCGGACCCTCGCCGAGGTGCGGGCCCTCGACGCCGGCTTCCACTTCTCCGGGGACGGCGGGCGCACCTTCCCCTTCCGGGGACAGGGCCTCTCGCCCCCCACCCTGCGCGAGCTCATCGCGCTCTACCCCGGCCAGCGGATGAACATCGAGGCCAAGAGCCCGGACCCGGCGCTCGCCCGCGCGCTCGCCTCCGCGGTGAAGGAGGCCGGGGCGGTGGACCGGGTCTGCCTCGGCTCCGAGCACGACGAGCAGGGGGAGCGCCTGCGCGCGCTCCTGCCGGAGGCCTGCCACTTCCTGCCGCGCGAGGCCGCCACCCGCCACGTGGTGGCGGCGCGGATCCCGGGGGCGACCCAGGGCCCCCCGGGCTACGAGGTGGCCGACCTGCCGCTCCGCTTCCCGGGCTCCTCCCGCGTGCTGGTGGACGGTGCGGTGGTCGAGCACTTCCACCGCCAGGGCCTGTCGGTCTTCGTCTGGACCGTCGACGAGGAGTCCGACATGCGCGCGCTCCTCGCCGCGGGGGTGGACGGCATCATGACCGATCGGCCGGACCTGCTCTCGCGGGTGCTCGGGCGCCCTCCGCCCGCCACGGTCGCCCCGGGCTAGAGCCGCCCGGCGCGCCGCCCTACAATCCGGCGCGCGCATGCCGACGCCCACCCCGCCTCCGGAACGCGGGAGCGCCCGCGCCCTCGTGCCGCACGAGCACGGCGCCTACGGGCAGCTCGCCCTGCCGCTCGCGACCGCGCTCGCGCTCGGGCGGCCCACCCTCGCCTCCGGCGCCCTCGCCCTCACCGTCGTCCTCCTCTTCCTCGCCCACGAGCCGCTCCTCGTCGTGCTCGGCCAGCGCGGGCGGCGCGCCCGCGCGGCGGACGGGCCGCGCGCGCGCCGGCTGCTTTCCCGGCTCCTCGGCGCTGCCGCCCTCTCGGGCATCGCCGGATGCGCGCTCGCGCCCGCCCCGGCCCGGCTCGCCCTCCTGCCGCCCCTGGCCCTCGGGGTGCTGGTGGCGACCCTTCTGGCGAAGGGGCGCGAGAAGACCCTCCTCGGCGAGGTGGCGATCGGGATCGCCCTCTCCTCGGGCGCGCTGGCGGTCGCGCTGTGCGGCGGCGTCTCGCCGCCCAAGGCCCTCGCCGCCTGGGGGGTGTGGAGCGTTTCCTTCACCACGGCCACCCTGGCGGTGCGCGCGGTCCTCGCCCGGGGGCGCTCCAAGGGCCGCCGCGATCCGGGCACCGCCCGGGCGGTGGCGGTGGCGGCGCTCGCCCTCCTCGCCTTCGCCGCCCTGGCGCTCGCCGGGCTGCCTCGCGCGGCCGCCCTGGCCCTCGTCCCCACGCCGCTCCTCTCGCTCGTGGTGTGCCTCGCTCGCCCCGCCCCGAAGCGTCTGCGCGCGCTCGGCTGGGCGGTGGTCGGCGCGGGCCTCGTCACCCTCGCCCTCATCGTGCTCGCCCTGCGCACCTAGGAGACGCCCGCCGGGGGCGCGCCGGTTTCGGGCATCGCCGGCGGCGCGGTGGTAGATTCGCGCTCGTGCGGATCCTGCTCTCCAACGACGACGGCGTGCACGCGCCGGGGCTCGCCGCGCTGGCCGCGGCCTTCCCGGACGACGAGGTGTGGGTGGTGGCCCCCGACCGCGAGCAGTCGGCCTCCAGCCACTCCATCTCGCTGCACCGTCCGCTGCGCATCACCGAGGTCGGCCCCCGGCGCTTCGCGGTCGACGGGACCCCGACCGACGCCGTCTACCTCGGCCTGAACCAGCTGCTGCGGGGGAGGCGGCCGGACCTGGTCCTCTCGGGGGTGAACAACGGCCCCAACCTCGGCAGCGACGTGCACTACTCGGGGACGGTGGCGGCCGCCCTGGAGGGGGCCTTGCTCGGCTGCCACGCGATCGCGGTCTCGCTGGCCGCCCCGCCGCCGCATCGCTTCGAGCACGCCGCCGCCTTCGCGGCCGCCCTCGCCCACCGCCTGGTGCGCTCGCCCCCCGCCGCGCCGGCGCTGCTCAACGTGAACGTGCCGGAGGGGCCGGTGCGGGGCTTCCGCTTCGCGCGCCTGGGCCGCCGGACCTACGGCAACGAGGTGGTGGAGAAGAAGGACCCGCGCGGCCGGGCCTACTACTGGATCGGCGGCGAGGGTGCCAAGAGCGACGACATCCCCCACTCCGACTGCAACTGCGTCTTCTTCGACCACCTCGCCTCGGTGACGCCGCTCGAGCTCGACTGGTCGCACCAGGGCCTCCTCGAGGCGCTCGCCGGCTGGGAGGTCGACGGCTACCGGAAGGAGCCCTCGATTTGAGCCGGGGAGGGTGGCCGGCCGCCGCCTGCGTGCTCGCCCTGGCGTGCGCTCACCACCTCCCCCCGGCCGAGGACGAGCTCGACGGGTCGCCTCACCGCCTCCCCCCGGCCGCCGAGGAACCGCCGGCGTCCCCGCCCGCCGAGGTCCCGCGGCCGGAGCCACCCGCGCCGCCACCGGCCCCCCCGCCCCCCGAGGCGACGCACGGGCCCGCCGCGCCCGAACCCCCGGGCGGCCTGGAGGAACAGCACGTCGAGCCCGACCTCGTGGGCGTCTTCCACCTCGTGCGCAAGGGCGAGACCCTCTACCGGATCGCGCGCAGCTACGGGGTCGCCCCGAAAGAGCTCATGGAGGTGAACGGCGTCAAGGACCCGCAGCACCTCGAGGTGGGGTCGGAGCTGTTCATCCCCGGCGCCTCCCGCTCGGTGGAGGTACCACCCTTGCCCGGGAGCGCCTCGCCGGAGCGCGAGGTGACCCTCCCCGAGCGCGAGCCGCCCGCCGAGGCCGGTCCGGCGCCGAGGCCGGGGCGGGCCGCTCCCCTCTCCTGGCCGGTGCGCGGGGTGCTCTACAGCCGCTTCGGCGTTCGGCAGGGCCAGCGCCACGACGGCATCGACATCGCGGCGCCGGAGGGCACCTCGGTGGGCGCGGCCGCCAAGGGCACCGTGGTCTACGCCGGCGAACAGTCCGGCTACGGCTCGATCGTCATCCTGCGGCACGACCAGGGTCTCATGACCCTCTACGCCCACGCCTCCACCATCCTCGTCCACCCGGGCGAGCGCGTCGCGGCCGGGCAGCCCATCGCGCGGGTGGGCCACTCCGGCCGCACCACCGGACCGCACCTCCACTTCGAGGTGCGCGAGGGGACGAGGCCGCGCAATCCGCTGCTCTACCTGCCGTGAGATCGCCGGCCCCGGGGCGCCATGGGCGCCGACCGTTCGCTGGTGTAGTCTCTCGCCATGCTGAACGAGCTGCGGGCGCGCATCCGCGACGTCCCCGACTTCCCCAAGAAGGGCATCGTCTTCAAGGACATCACGCCGGTGCTCTCGGACGCCGTGCTGTTCCGGGGGGCCATCGACCTCATGGCCGAGCGCTACCGGGGCGATCGGGTCTCCAAGGTGGTGGGCATCGAGTCGCGCGGCTTCATCTTCGCCGCCCCGCTCGCCATCGCCCTCGGGGCAGGACTCGCCATCGCCCGCAAGCCCGGCAAGCTGCCCTGGCAGACCGTGCGCGAGGTGTACGCGCTCGAGTACGGCGAGAACGCCCTCGAGATGCACCTCGACGCCGTGAGCCCCGGCGAGCGGGTGCTGGTGGTGGACGACGTCCTCGCCACCGGCGGGACCGCCGACGCGGTGGGAAAGCTCGTGGCGCGCCAGGGCGCCGAGCTCGTCGGCTACGCCTTCCTGCTCGAGCTCGGCTTCCTGCACGGCGCCCGCCGGCTCGGCCCGGGCAAGGTGCACGCCCTCTTGCAGTACTGACCCGTGCCGGGAGCCCGAGCGGCGAGGCGGTGTCCGCCGATGCGCGGCCTCGCGCGCGAAGGGCCGCGACGAGGGTGCGCCGGAGGCTGCCTCTCGGGGTGAGCTCCCGGCCCGGGGCCTTTCGTCCTCGGGGCGGCGATCGTCTCGGGCCCTCGACCACCCAGGAGCGCGCGCGGCGGGCGGCGCGGCGTCCCCTTCCGAGAGGCGGGCGCTCCTCGACCCGGCCCGATCGTCCGTCGGGGTCAACCTTGCGCACGCCCTCCGCTCGCGCGAGGGTGGCTCGGCCGAAAGGTCTCGCCCGCGCGGCGGAGAAGAGTTGCCGCCCCTACCGGATGGCTCTTAGAGAAAGCGCGTGACGCTCGCCGCCGCCCCGCTCGCCCCCGCTCGCGTCCTCGAGGCCTGGGACGAGACCCCCATGCTGCGGGCGATCCGGCTCGAGCTCGCCCCCCCCTTCGCAGACGCCCACCGCCGGCCCGGCCAGGTGGTGAAGCTCCACGCCGGCTCGGGCGAGGCCTACTTCGCCCTCGCCTCGGCCCCGCGGGCGAACGGCCAGGTGGAGCTCCTCGTGAAGCGCGGGGGCAAGGTCGCCGACGCCGCGGTGGCCGACGCCGTCCCCGGGGCCACCCTCTCGGTGAGCGCGCCCTTCGGCAAGGGCTTCGCCTTCGAGGAGGCGCAGGGCCGCCACGTCCTCCTGTTCGCGGCCGGCTCCGGGATCGCCCCCATCCGCTCGCTGGTGGAACACATCCTCCGCCGCCGCGAGGACTACAGCCGGGTCACCCTCTTCTACGGCCAGCGCCTCGGGCGCGACTTCGCCTACCAGCGCGAGCACCTCGCCTGGGAGCGCGGAGGGGTGCGGGTGGTCCTCTGCCCCTCGCGCGAGGACGAGGCGTGGCCGGGCGTGCGCGGGCGGGTGCAGGTGGTGGCGCACTCGCTGGGCTTCGGGGGCTCGCCGCCGGAGGTCACGGTGGCCTTCGTCTGCGGCATGACGGCCATGGTCGACGACGTGAAGGCTACCCTGGCCCGGGCCGGCATCCCCTCGGAGCGCGTGCACCTCAACTTCTGATCGGACCCGTCGTAAGATGCGCCGCCCGCTCGGCCCCGAGGGCCGCCCGGACGATGAGGATTCGATGGTCACCACCCGCACCGCCCACGCGGCCCTGGTCGTCCTGGCCATCCTGGCCGTGGGGCTGCTCGTGCGCATCGCGGCCCCCTTCGCCACCGCGTTCTTCGTGGCCGCGGTGCTGGCCGGGGCGCTCGCGCGCCCGACCGCCCGCCTGGCCCGCGCCCTGGGCGGCCGCCGCCGGGTGGCGGCGCTCCTCCTCACCGCCACGGTCCTGCTGGCGGTCCTCGGCCCGCTCTTCTCGCTCGGGGCGGTGCTCGTGCCGCAGATCGAGAACGGGGTGGCCTGGCTCCGCGGCGCCCTGAAGGACGAGAACCTGCACGCGCTCGTCCTGCGCGCGCCGGAGCGGTTGCAGCCCATGGCCGAGCACCTGCGCCAGGCGCTCCCGGGCAGCCTCGATCGCCTTCAGGAGGTGGCGACCGCCCAGGGCGCCCGGGCGGCGGGCGTGCTGGCCGACGTCCTCACCGCCACCGGCAGCTTCCTCCTCCAGAGCGCGGTCATGCTGGTCGCGCTCTTCTTCCTCCTGGTGGACGGGCCGGGGCTCGTCGACTGGCTCAACGAGGCCATCCCCCTCAAGCGGGGCCAGGTCTCCGAGCTGTTGCGCGAGTTCAGGCGCGTCTCGGTGGCGGTCCTCTTCTCCACCATCGCCACCGGCGGGGTCCAGTCGGTGCTGGCGCTCGTCGGCTACGCCATCGCCGGGGTGCCGAACCTGGCCTTCTTCGGCCTCGTCACCTTCGTGCTCTCGCTCGTGCCGGCGCTGGGCGCCACCGTGGTGGTCCTCGCCGTGGGCGTGGTGAAGCTCACCACCGGCCACGTCGCCGCCGGGGTGTTCCTCCTCGCCTGGGCCTTCGGGGTGGTCTCCCTCATCGACAACGTGGTGAAGCCCATGATCATCCGCGGGGGGGTGCCCATCCACGGCGCGGTCATCTTCTTCGCGCTCCTCGGCGGCCTGGCCGTCTTCGGCCCGGTCGGCTTCCTGGTGGGGCCGCTCGCGGTCAGCTTCCTCGTGGCGGTGGTCCGCATGTACCGCCGCGACTACAGCCACTGAGGGTTCAGCCGCCGGGCTTGAAGGCGCGGAAGGCGAGCAGGGTCTCGGTCTCCCGGACGCCCGGCACCTTCTGCAGGCGATCGGGGATGAGGTCGCCGAAGGCCTCGTAGTCGGGCGCGTACAGCTTGGCGATGAGGTCCCAGGGCCCGGTGATGGAGTGGACCTCGGACACGCCCTCGATCTCCATGATGGCGTTGGCGACCGATTCCACGCGCCCGAGCTCGCAGCGGATGAGGACGAAGGCGGCTTTCATCGCCCGAATCTTGGCAGGGCGCGCGGGATTAGGCAAAGGCCGGAGCGAGGCCCGCCGGGCGGCGCTTGGGGGCGCCGGGAGCGGGTCGCCCAGGGCCGCGAGCGTCCGCGCGAGGACCCTCGCCCGCTCGGCGCCCTCCTCCCAGGGAAGAGGCCCGGCGCGCGTCGACGAGCCGGCAGGTGCGGTCGCTCACCGCCTCCCGAGGGCGGCCACCCATCGGGCTCGCCGGGCGGCACCGGAGGAGCTCATCGCTCGAAGACCTGACCGGGATCTCAGGGCCAGGTGGGTTCTTTGGCGTGCCAGTCGCCCGTGGCCTCGAGCCACATGGCGAGCCCGGCGAAGCGCCCGTAGGGCGCGTACCAGCGCGCGATGGCGCGGTCGCTCGGGGCGCGCCTGCGCCGGCGGAGCCGGGTGAGCTTCGAGCGCAGCCAGGCGTCGA
>DATJVF010000346.1:0-4215 GCA_035501995.1 Anaeromyxobacteraceae bacterium | reverse complement strand
GGGGTCCTGGAGCTCTCGCTCCGGACCGGCCTCCCGGTGGTGGCCCTCCACATCCGCTGCCGGAGGGCTCTGCGGCTGCCGACCTGGGAGCGGAAGGTCCTTCCGCTGCCCGGATCGCAGGTGGAGGTGATCTACAGCCAGCCCCTCGTCGTCACCGAGCGCAACCGCGAGGAGGCGCGCGCCGCGCTGAAGCGCCACCTCGACGGGGAGGCCCCCGCCCCGTCCTGAGCGTGCCCGGCCGCCGAGGGGCCTTCACCCGGGGGGCGCCGGCGGGCGCCACTCGATGGGCGCGGGCGGCGCCGGCGGCTCCCTCTCCAGCCGGTGCAGGGTCTCGGCGAGGAAGTCCCCGAAGATCTTCCTCCCGAACGCGCTCAGGAGGAGGCTCACGAGCGCGCCCCTGGCGTTCTTCGGGTTCCGCTGGAACTCGTAGTGGACGTGGCTCCCGCCGGTGGGGCGCGGCGTCACCGAGTAGAGCCAGGAGCTCCCGGGGCGGAAGGCGTTCGAGTCCACCACCTCGATGCGGACCGTGCCCGGCTTGGACCAGTCGTAACGGGTCCGCTCCCACACCCCGCGCGATCCCTCCGTCACCTCCGCCGAGGTGCGCCCGAGGTCGTGGACCCGGTAGTAGCGGCGATCGACGTTGGGCCACAGCGCGAGGCGCCGATCGGAGAAGTCGGTCAGGGCGCCGAGGATGGCGTCCGGCGGGACGGGGCTGTCGAGATCGCCCGAGACGTGCGCCATGGCGGTCTCCTTTCGCTGGCGAGGGGGCTCCTCGAGAGAGGGCCCTCGCCATCATGGCGCCTTCACCCTCCGCGCGAAAAGGGCGCGGCCGGGGTAGGACCTCAGGTGGGGTTTCGAGGAAGCAGGCGTCCGCCCGCCGCTCCGCGGGCGAGACGCCCCAGAGGGCTCGGGCGGTGGGTGGCATCTCCGGCCGGCCGCGGTTAGGTCGTCGGCCCGTGGAGGACCTCCTCGCAGCGCGCTGGCTCTTCGGTACCTCCCTCGCCTTCCACATCGTCTTCGCCGCCGTCGGGGTGGCGATGCCGCTCTTCATGGTGCTGGCCGAGTGGCGCTGGCGGCGGACGGGGGAGGAGGTGCACCTCGAGCTCGCGCGCCGGTGGGCGAAGGGGACGGCCATCCTGTTCGCGGTGGGGGCCGTCTCCGGGACCGTCATCTCGTTCGAGCTCGGCCTGCTCTGGCCGCGCTTCATGGCCTTCGCCGGCCCGCTCATCGGGATGCCCTTCTCGCTGGAGGGCTTCGCCTTCTTCGCCGAGGCCATCTTCCTCGGCATCTACCTCTACGGATGGGAGCTCGTCGGCCCGCGGCTCCACCTCGCCGCCGGGGCGGCGGTGGCCCTGAGCGGTGCGGTCTCGGCCTTCTTCGTCACCCTGGCCAACGCCTGGATGAACCGCCCCGACGGGTTCACGCTGGTCGGGGGCCGCGCGGAGCACGTCCTGCCGCTCACCGCCATGTTCCCGCCCGGGTGGCCGCACGAGGTGATCCACGTCCTCCTCTCCTGCTACCTCGCGAGCGGGTTCGCGGTGGCCGCCATCCACGCCTTCTTCCTGCGCCGTTCCCCGAAGAGCGCCTTCCACCGGGCCGCGCTCGGGATCGCCCTCGGCGTTGGAGGGGCGGCCGCTCTCCTGCAGCCGCTCTCGGGGGACCTCTCGGCGCGGCAGATCGCGCGCACGCAGCCGGAGAAGCTGGCGGCGGCCGAGGCCCGCTTCGAGACCACCCGCGGCGCGCCGCTCACGGTGGGCGGCCTCCCCGACGCCGAGTCGCGCACCACCCGCTTCGCCCTCGAGATCCCCTACGGCCTGTCCCTGCTGGCCTTTCACGATCCCCACGCGCTCGTGAAGGGCTTGGACGCCTTCCCGCGCAGCTCCTGGCCGAACCCCCTGCTCGTCCACCTGGCCTTCGACGCCATGGTCGGCCTCGGCCTCCTGCTGGCCCTCATCGCCCTCCTCGGCGCCGGGCTCGCCTGGCGCGCCCGCGGCGTCCCGACCGGGCGGCGCTACCTCGGGGCGGTGGTGGTCGCCGGACCGCTCGGCTTTTTCGCCCTGGAGGCCGGTTGGCTGGTGACCGAGTGGGGGCGGCAGCCCTACGTCATCCACGAGGTGATGCGGACCGCCGACGCGGTCACCCCGGTCGGACACCTGGCCCTGCCCTTCGCCACCTTCCTCCTCATCTACCTCGCCCTCGGCGCTGCGGTGGGCCTCTTGCTCTGGCGGCAGATCGCGCACCCCGAGGACGGGGCCGCGGCGGCGGGGGCCGGACGGTGACGCCGGCCTTCCTCCTCGGGGCGGTCCTGCTCTTCTCGCTCGTCGCCTATGCGCTCCTCGCCGGCGCCGACTTCGGCGGGGGCATCTGGGACCTCCTCGCCTCCGGGCCGCGGCGCGCCGAGCAGCGGCGCCTGGTCGAGCACGCCATCGGCCCCATCTGGGAGGCGAACCACGTCTGGCTCATCCTGGCGGTGGTGGTGCTCTTCACCGGCTTCCCCGCCGCCTTCGCCGCGGTCTCGGTCACGCTCTTCCTGCCGCTCGTCCTCCTCCTCATCGGGATCGTGCTGCGGGGGGCCGCCTTCACGTTCCGCACCTACGGCCGCGGGGACAGGCTCGCGCGCTCCTTCGGAGCCGTCTTCTCCTCCGCCAGCGTGGTCGCGCCGCTCCTGCTCGGCGTGTCGGTGGGCGCGCTCGCCTCCGGCCGGCTGCGCGTCGATCCGGCCGGCGCGCCGCGATCGGGAGAGCTGGCGGCCTTCTCCCCGTTCACCTTCGCGGTCGGCCTGCTCGCCTGCGCCCTGTTCGCGTTCCTGGCGGCGAGCTACCTGACGGTGGAGGCGGAGGGCGAGCTGCGCGAGGACTTCCGCCGGCGCGCCCTCGCCGCCGGGGTGGCGGTCTTCGCGACCGCCGCGCTGGCGCTCGCCCTCGCGCGGAGCGAGGCCCCGCGGCTCTTCGAGGGCCTCACCGGGCATCTCTGGTCGGCGGCCCTCCACCTCCTCACCGCCGTCGCCGCGCTCTCGGCCTTCGGCGCGCTCTACGCCCGGCGCCCGCGGCTCGGGCGCCTGTGCGCCGCGGCCCAGGTCGCGCTCATCGTGCTCGGCTGGGGCGCGGCCCAGTACCCCTACCTCGTGGTGCCCGACGTCACGCTCCTCGGGGCGCAAGGCCCGCCGCAGACCCAGGTGGCGCTGCTCGTGGCGCTGGCCGTGGGCGCCCTGACCCTCTTCCCGAGCCTCTACCTGCTCTTCCGGGTCTTCAAGGGGGAGCGGCCGTTCTCGATCCTGGAGCGCCGACCGGCGCAAAGGCCGCCGCCCTAGGAGGTCGGCCTGAACCCCTGCCCGGAGCCGGGCGAGGCGCTACCTTGCGAAGTGGAGCGCGATGGCCCAGAAGCTCATGGCGAAGAGGAGCGCGTAGTTGAGGCCCGCACCGACCACCGACCAGGGCGACCGGGTGTAGGTGCCGGCCGCGTGGAGCACGCGCCCGAGGAGGAAGAGGCCCCCCAGGAGGTGGAGCGGCACGCTCCCCAGCCCGGAGGCCTCGAGGATGAGGAGGAGCAGGAGCCCGAGCGGCACCCACTCCGAGGCGTTCCCGTGGGCGCGCACCGGGCGCCGCAGGTCGTCGGGTATCGGCTGGTCGACGCCCACCCGCCGGAGGATGCGGAGCCGGGTGACGTTGGCGCCGAGCAGGGTCACGAAGAGGATCGTCAACCCGCCGTAGAGCAAGGTGATAGGGAGGGGCATGCGGTCTCCTCCGGAGGGCGCGCGGGCTACCTCTTGCGCGAGAGGCGCCGGCCGACGGGCGGCGCGTCCGCGCGGAGCGACGAGCGCCCGGGCGGCTCGATGGCGCCGGAGGCGAGGAGCGCGCTCAGGCTCCCCATCCGATCCAAGATCCTCGCCTTCACCGAGGAGGCCTCGGGTGTGAGAGGAGCCGCGCCTGGCACCGCGGTCGCAGCCTTCGCCGCCTGGGCCGCCTTGTCGGGGAGCCTCATGAAGAGAAGCCTAGCGGGGAGATCTGACAACGGCGACCCCCGAGCGCGCGCCTAAGATGAATTCTTAGATCGAAGATCGGCTGGCACGCGAAGGATGAGGCACGGCGCGGGGTTGTGGCGTCCGGCCGATCGGGGCTCACGAGTCTTCGTCCGAGCTTCCGCCAGAAGATCGACAGGTTGGGTTACCGCGATCTGGTCCCTCCCATGGCCGGAAGAAAGGTCTCAAGCCGTACT
>DATJVF010000345.1:0-5523 GCA_035501995.1 Anaeromyxobacteraceae bacterium | reverse complement strand
GCCGTGCCCGAGGAGGGCCTCGCGCGCCATTTCGAGGCCCGCTTCGCCCGCTCCGGCCGCGACGAGGCGATCATCATCCGACGCGACATCACCGAGCGCACGCGCGCCGAGGAGGCTCACCGCGAGAGCGAGGAGCGCTTTCGCGCCGTGTTCGAGACGAGCCCGGATGCCATCCTCGTCACCCGCCTGGCGGACGGCCTCACCGTCCTCGTGAACGAGGGCTTCGCGCGCATGACCGGCTGGGGCGCGGCCGAGGCGGTCGGACGCTCATCGCTCGACCTTCAGCTCTGGGACCGCCCGGCCGACCGGGCCGAGCTCGTGGCTCGCCTGGAGGAAGCCGGCTGCGTCGAGAACCTGGAGGCCCGGCTTCGCAGGAAGGATGCGAGCGTCCTGCTCGGGCTCGTCTCGGCGCGACGCATCGACCTCGGTGGGCAAGAATGCATCCTCTCCATCACCCGCGACATCAGCGAGTGGAAGCGGGCCGAGGAGGAGCGCGACCGCCTGAGGTCGTCCCTCGAGCAGGCGGCCAGGATGGAGGCCATCGGCCAGCTGGCCGGGGGGGTGGCTCACGACTTCAACAACTTGCTCACCGTCATCCTGGCCGGCGCCGACGCCATGCGGCAGGACCTCTCCGAGGGGTCGTCGCCCAAGCTCGAGGTGGTGGAGGAGATCGCCGACGCCGGGGCGCGGGCGCGAGACCTGACGAGCCAGCTGCTCGCCTTCGCCCGCAAGCGCGTCATCGCCCCGAGGCCCCTCGACCTGAACGGGCTGCTGGGTAACCTCCAAAAGCTCCTCCGGCGCGTGATCGGCGAGGACGTGGAGCTCCTCGTCACCCTGCAGCCCGACCTCTGGTCGGTGCACTGCGACCCGGGCCAGCTCGAGCAGGTCATCTTGAACCTGGCGGTGAACGCGAGCGACGCCATGCCGACGGGCGGAAAGCTGGAGTTCGAGGCGCGCAACGTGGAGGTCGACGGGGCCCTCATCGCCAAGCAGCCCTTCATGCACGCCGGACCGTACGTCCGGCTCTCCATCCGGGACAATGGTCAAGGGATGTCGCCCGAGGTGAAGGCCCGCGTCTTCGAGCCGTTCTTCACGACCAAGCCGATCGGCAAGGGCACCGGCCTCGGTCTCGCCACCGTCTACGGGATCGTCAAGCAGGCCGACGGCTACATCCTGGTGGAGAGCGAGCCGGGGAAGGGGGCGACCTTCACGGTGTACCTGCCGCGCAGCGCGAGGAGCGCCGTGGCCCAAGAGAAGCCGGTGCGGGAGGAGAGCGCCCGGGGGACCGAAAACGTGCTGGTGGTGGAGGACGATCCTCAGGTACGGAACGTGACGGTGCGATCGCTGCGGGCCGGAGGCTACCGCGTCCTCGTGGCGGGCGACGGGCGCGAGGCGCTCGATCTCGGATCGCGTACCGAGGAGCCGCTGCATCTCCTCGTCACCGACGTGGTCATGCCGGGCCTCAACGGACGGGCGGTCGCCGAGGCGCTGCGCCGTCGTCACCCGGGTCTGCGCGTCCTCTACGTCTCCGGGTACGCTCAGGAAGCCATCGCCACGCGGGGGGTGCTCGAACCCGGCATCGAGCTCCTCCCGAAGCCCTTCTCGCCCGACGCCCTGCTTGCGCGGGCGCGCTCGGTCCTCGACGGCCGGGCGTGAGGGCCGTGCCGAGCAGCTGGCAGGACCGCCGAGCCGGTGGGACCCCCTCCGCGCCTCGCGGTGTTCTGGGATCCGCGCACGAGGGGCCGAGCGTGCGGGCCGAGCGCGCGGAATGACGAATCAGCGCGGGAGGAGCTCCGGCGCGTAGGCGAAGAGCGCGGCCGAGCCGCCGGTGTGCCAGAAGACCACCGTCTCCTTGCGGCCGAACTCGCCCCGGCGGACGAGGTCGATGAGGCCGGCCATGGCGCGGCCGGTGTAGACCGGATCGAGCAGCACGCCCTCGTGGCGCGCGACGAGGGCGATGGCCTCCCGCTCGGGCTCGCCGAGGACCGCGTAGCCCCCGCCGAGGTAGCCGTCGTAAGCCACCACCTCCTCGGCCGAGAGCGAGGCCGCGAGGCCCAGCCGGCGGATGGTGCGGGCGGCGAGGTCGGCCACCCCGGCCCTGATCTCGTCCCGCGTGCTGTCGATGGCGATGCCGGCGAGCTCGGGCCGGAAGCCCAGCGCCTTCGCCCCCACGCACAGCCCCGCCTGGGTCCCGAGCGAGCTCGTCGCGAACACCACCCGGTCGACGCTCAGGCGCCCTTGCTTGAGCTGCTGGTCGAGCTCCTCGAGCGCGGCCACGAAGCCCGCCGCGCCGACCTCGTCCGAGGCGCCGAGCGGGATGAGGTAGGGCTGGTGGCCTCTTTGGCGCTCCCGCTCCACCACCTCGGCCGCCACCTCCTCCCGGGAGCGCTCGCCGGAGAAGACCACCTCGGCCCCGAGCAGGTGGTCGAGCAGGAGGTTCCCCTGCGCCTCGGCCGGGGGCGACCCGCGCAGCACGAGCGCGCAGCGCAGGCCCGACGCGGCGGCGGCGGCCGCCGTCTGCCGGGCGTGGTTCGACTGTACCGCGCCGAGGGTGACGAGGGTGTCGGCCCCTTGCCGGAGCGCCTCGGCCACGCTGAACTCGAGCTTGCGGGTCTTGTTGCCGCCGGTGGCGAGGCCGGTCTGGTCGTCGCGCTTCACCAGGATCCGCGGCCCGCCGAGCGCCCGGGTGAGGCGCGGCCACTCGTCGAGGGGGGTGGGGAGATACCCGAGATGGACCCGGTGGACCCTGTCGGTGAGCATGTGCGCCCTCCCTTGGGGCTGCATGGGGCGGCCCCGAGGGACGCATCATAGGACCTTCGCGAGCGAGGGGGAGCCCGGAGGTCAGCCGAGCCGACGGCGCAGGTAGTTGAGGAGGTCGATCCGCGTGACGAGGCCGACGAACGCCTCGCCGTCCACGACGATGGGGACGAGGCCCTTCTCGAGGAGGGGCAGAAGCTCGCGCGGGGGGGTGTCCACCGGGACCGTGGTGAGGCGAGTGGTCATGACCTCCTTCATGGGGCTGCGCAGCCTGGCCGGGTCCTCGATGGCCGCGAGCAGGAGGTCGGACTCGTCCACGATGCCGACGATGCGGTCGCCGCTCATCACCGGGAGCTGCGAGATGTCGTGGAGCTTCATGCGGGCGTAGGCCACGAGCAGCGCGTCCTCGGGCCCCACCGTGATGGTGGCGTGCTCGGCGTGGCGCCGGGGGATGACGTCGCGCAGATCGCCTTTCGGCGGCTCGTCGGTGAACCCCTGGTCGGCCATCCAGAAGTCGTTGAACATCTTGGAGAGGTACTTGTTGCCGCTGTCGCAGGCGAGGGTGCACACGCGCTTCGGGCTCGCCTGCTCGCGGCAGTAGCGCAGGGCGGCGGCGAGGAGGGTTCCGGTGGAGGAGCCGGCGAGGAGGCCCGCCCGGCGGAGGAGCTGGCGCGCGGTGTCGAGGCTCTCGCGGTCGGGGATGGTGTAAGAGCGCCTCACCCGCGAGAGGTCGGCGATGGGCGGGACGAAGTCCTCGCCGATCCCCTCCACCAGCCAGGAGCCGGCTTTCCCGACCCGCCCGCTCCGCACGTACTCCGCGAGCACCGAGCCCTCCGGGTCGGCGAGGACCATCTCGCAGCCCGGCATCACCCGGGCGAAGTGGCGCGACAGGCCGGTCAGCGTGCCCCCGGAGCCGACCCCGCACACCATCGCGTCGAGGCGCCCGTCGAGCTGGCTCACGATCTCGGGGCCGGTGGTGGTCTCGTGGGCGAGCGGGTTGGCGGGGTTCCCGAACTGGTTCACGTAGAAGGCGCCCTCGTCGCGGGCGATGCGGAGGGCCAGGTCCTGGTAGTAGTCGGGATGGCCCTTCTCGACGTCGGAGCGGGTCATGACCACCCGGGCGCCGAGCGCCTTCAGGTGGAACACCTTCTCCCGGCTCATCTTGTCGGGGATGACGAGGGTGAGGTCGTAGCCCCGCTCGGCGGCGACCAGCGCCAGGCCGAGGCCGGTGTTGCCCGCGGTGGCCTCGACGAGGCGGCGCCGGTCCGGGCCGAGCCGGCCGTCCGCCTCGGCGGCCGCGATCATCGAGAGCGCGATGCGGTCCTTGATCGAGCCGCCCGGGTTCTGGCTCTCGAGCTTCAGGAAGAGCTCGCAGGGGCCGGTGTCGAAGTGCTCGAGCCTGACCACCGGCGTCCGGCCGATGAGGGTGAGCACTCCGGAGAGGTTCTTCATGGCGGGAACCGCCCGCGCGGGAGGGTCCCCGCCCGAGCCGCCTCCGTGGAACCCTGCTCTAAGGGAGCGGACAACGCGACGTCAAGGCGGAGGGGGCCTCGGGCCCCAAGGCGGCCGGCGCTCGCCGTCAGGCGGCGCGGCGGGCCTCCTGCAGCGCGGCCCAGCCACGGTCGGTGAGGCCGAAGTAGGAGGGCGCGCGCCCGCCGTGGACGGCCGGGAGCGACCGGGGCTCGATGAGGCCGTCCTTCTCCATCGAGCGCAGGGTCTGGTAGACGCGGTAGCTGTGCAGCTGCACCTCGCCGCGCGTCCGCTCGGCGACGCGCCTCACGAGCAGCGTACCGAAGGCCGGACCCGGGGCCAGGGACTCCAGGAGGAGCCGGCGCAGGGCCGCCGTCGGGAACGAGGCGCGTGGCGTTCGACCATTCATGAGGACGGCATCATAGCGGCCCGGGAGCGGCGGCAGCGCGGCCAGGCGGGTACCTTATCGAATTTGTACCTGGTCTGTATCACCGTTAGTGAAAGTCGCCCGGTCCTCGCCCGCCGGGCGCCGGCGCGAGCGCCTCGCGTAACCTCGACGGCACGCCCTCGTCGCTTAAGCGACCGGGAGTGGACCGCCCGGGCCGGGTCCGTGGAGACCTCGCCCCGCGAAGTCTCCGCGGAGCGCGAGCCGGCGAGGAAGGCAGCGAGGACAGGTCGCGTGGTGCTGCCGGAGGCCCGCGCGGGGGAGGCAGGCCGCCCCCGCCGCGGCGGCCCATCCTTCACTTGGTGTAAACGGTGACGTCGGCGGAGAGGCCGGCGGTGAGCGGGACGTCGGGCGGCTTGGCCCAGGCGATGCGGATGGGCACCCGCTGGACCACCTTGACGAAGTTGCCGGAGGCGTTGTCGGGCGGGATGAGGGCGAAGCGGGCGCCAGTCCCGCCCGAGCGGCTCTCCACCCGGCCCTCGAAGGTCCGGCCCGGGTAGGCGTCGAGCCGGACGACGGCGCGCTGCCCGGGGCGCATGCGGCCGACCTGGGTCTCCTTGAAGTTCGCCACCAGGTAGGTGCCCGCCGGCACGAGCTCCACGGCCGGCTGGCCGGCCTGGACGATCTGTCCCTCGTGCGCGCCGAGCTTCGAGACCACCCCGTCCTCCGGCGCGAGGACCCGGGTGTAGGAGAGCTGGAGCTCGGCCAGCTGGAGCGCCGCCTCGGCGCTCTTCACCCGGGCGCGGGAGAGCACGGCCGAGGCGTGGGCCGCCGCGATCTGGGCCGCCACCGGCGAGGATTGCACGAGGTGCCCCTTCGCCTCCTCCACGCGCGACACCGAAAGACGCCGG
>DATJVF010000344.1:0-3944 GCA_035501995.1 Anaeromyxobacteraceae bacterium | reverse complement strand
TACTGCGACGAGTTCAAGTCGGCCAAGTACTTGCCGGTCGACCCGCGGCAGGGCACGAGCCCGACCTGGAGCTTCCCGGCCCAGTGTGCCTTCCCGAGCGCCACCCAGAACGAGATCAACGGGGACGACGCCGCCCGCCTCCTCAAGAACGGCGTCTACGTGGTCTCCGAGGGGGCCAACATGCCCTCCACCCCCGAGGCGATGCGGCTGTTCCTCGAGAAGAAGATCCTCTACGGGCCGGCCAAGGCCGCCAACGCCGGCGGCGTCGCCACCTCGGGGCTCGAGATGTCCCAGAACAGCATGCGGCTCTCCTGGAACCGCAAGGAGGTCGACGAGCGCCTCCACCGCATCATGGTCGAGATCCACCAGAATTGCCGCGACACCGCCGAGCGCTTCGGCACCCCGGGTAACCTCGTGAACGGCGCCAACATCGCCGGCTTCCTCAAGGTCGCGAACGCCATGATGGACCAGGGCGTCGTCTAGGGGGACCTAAGGGGCGGGCCGGGCGCGCCTTACGCGCTCCGCCCGCCAGGAGCAGGGCCGAAGATCCGGGGGGAAACCCCCCGTGAAAGCGAGCCGCGCCCCAGCCCGCTCGCCCCGCAAGCGGCCGGGATCGCTCGAGAAGGACGGTCGCCCCGGGCGGGCTTCCGCGGGTGAGCGCGAGGGGCTCCGCGGCCGCTCGCGCGCCGCGTGCCCGCGGCGATGCTATCGTCCTGGGTCGGGGCCACGCATGGCGGGCGACGAGCTGAGGGCGCACACCGCCCGGGTGGGCGGCGCCCAGGACTTCCAGGACCTCATGCGCCACCGGGTGGGGAACATCCTGCTCGTGGCGAGCCGCTACGACTGCTTCATCCTCGAGGAGGACGGCCAGCTCAACGAGCGCATGATCGGGGAGTACATCGAGCTCGGGCTGTGGCAGACGCCCGGGCTCACCCGCGTGGCGAGCGGGGCCGAGGCCATCGCGCGGGCGCTCGAGGAGCGCCGCTACAACCTCATCATCGCCTCGCCCCACCTCGGCGACATGAGCGTCATCGAGCTGGCGCGCGAGGTGCGCGCGCGCGGGCTCGACCTCCCGGTGGTGCTCTTGGCCTTCGACGGGCGGGAGCTGCAGGCCTTCCTGGCGAAGAGCGACCTCTCGCTCATCGACCGGGTCTTCCTGTGGCAGGGCGACGTCCGCATCCTCCTCGCCATCGTCCACTACATCGAGGACAAGTGGAACGCGCCCTACGACTCGGGCACCGCCGGGGTCCCGCTCTTGCTCCTCGTCGAGGACAGCATCCGCTACTACTCCTCCTTCCTGCCCATCATCTACACCGAGCTCGTCCGGCACTCGCAGCGGGTGCTCTCGGAGGGCGCCAACCTCTCGCAGAAGTTCCTGCGCATGCGGGCCCGCCCGAAGGTGCTGCTCGCCACCACCTTCGAGGAGGCCTGGGACATCGCCCAGCGCTACCGCGACAGCCTGCTCGGGCTCATCTCCGACGTGGAGTTCCCGGTCGGCGGGGCCGCCCGCGAGGACGCCGGGGTGACGCTGGCCCGGCGGGTGCGCGAGCTCGAGCCGGACGTGCCCATCGTGCTGCAGAGCTGGCGGCGCGCCAACGAGCGGCTGGCCCGCGAGGTGGGGGCGGACTTCCTCCTCAAGGGCTCGCAGCTGCTCCTCAACGACCTGCGCCGCTGCATGGTGGACGCCTTCGGGTTCGGGGACTTCGTCTTCCGGCTGCCCGACCACCGCGAGGTGGGCCGGGCCTCGGACCTGCGCACCCTCGAGCGGGCGCTCCACACCGCGCCCACCGAGAGCATCATCTTCCACGCGGAGCGCAACCACTTCTCGAAGTGGCTCCGCGCCCGGGCCGACTTCCGCATCGCCGAGAAGCTCAGGCCGCGCCAGGTCCAGAGCTACCCCCACCCGGAGATGGTCCGCCAGGACCTCATCCGCTCCCTGGCCGAGTACCGCGGCGAGCAGCGCAAGGCCATCGTGGCCGACTTCGCCCGCGAGGCCTTCGACGGCAGCCCTGGGTTCTTCCGCCTGGGGGGCGGCTCCCTGGGCGGCAAGGCCCGCGGCCTGGCCTTCGTGCGCCGCCTCCTGGCCGAGAGCGGGCTCGACCGGAAGTTCCCCGGCGTGCGGGTCCAGGTGCCGGCGGCCCTGGTGGTGGGGACCGACGTCTTCGACCAGTTCCTCGACGAGAACTACCTCCGGGACTTCGTCATCAACTGTCGGGACGATTCCGAGATCAGGACCCGCGTCATGGGCGCCTCCTTCCCGGAGGAGGCCAAGAAGAGCCTGCGGGCCTACCTCGAGAAGGTGCGCTACCCGCTGGCGGTGCGCTCCTCCAGCCTCCTCGAGGACTCGCAGCACCAGCCCTTCAGCGGCGTGTACGAGACCTACATGCTCGCCAACGGCCACCCCGACCTCGAGATCCGCCTCGACGCGGTCCTGCGCGCCATCAAGGGGGTGTACCTCTCCACCTTCACCGAGCACGCCAAGGCCTACCTGGCCGCCACCCCCTACCGCCTGGAGGAGGAGAAGATGGCGGTGATCCTGCAGCGCATGGTGGGGTCGCCGCGCGGGGACCGCTTCTACCCGGACGTCTCGGGGGTGGCGCGCTCCTACAACTTCTACCCGCGGCCGCCGGCGCGCAGCGAGGACGGGATCGTGGCGGTGGCCCTCGGGCTCGGGCGCATGGTGGTGGGAGGCGGCAACTGCCTGCGCTTCTGTCCGCGCTACCCCAAGCACCTGCTCTCCTCGGTCGGCGACATGCTCGAGGGCTCGCAGCGCGAGTTCTGGGCCCTCGAGCTCAAGGAGGGCCGGCTGGGCATGAACCCGGACGAGGAGATGCGCGAGGTGAAGTTCAACCTGGCGGTGGCCGAGCGCGACGGGGCCCTCGGCATGCTGGCCTCCACCTACTCGAAGGACAACGGGGCCGTCTACGACAGCCTGTCGAGGCCCGGGGTGCGGCTCGTCACCTTCGCTCCCATGCTGAAGCACGGCCTGTTCCCGCTCGCCGACCTGTGCCGCGACGTCCTCGCCACCGCCTCCGAGGCCCTCAACAAGCCGGTCGAGATCGAGTTCGCGGTGAACCTGCGCGCCAACCTGGGCGAGCCGAGGGAGATGGGCTTCCTGCAGCTACGGCCCTTCGTGGCCTCGCTCGACGGCGAGGAGGCCGAGATCGGCGAGGTCGCCCGCGACGAGCTCGTCTGCCGCTCGAACAACGTGCTCGGGCACGGCGAGCCGGAGGGCCTCAAGGACCTGCTGGTGGTGGAGGCCCACCGCTTCGAGCGCGCCAAGAGCCGCCAGGCGGCCCGCGAGGTGGCCCAGTTCAACGCCGCCCTGGTGGCGAGCGGAACCCCCTACGTCCTCGTCGGGGTCGGCCGCTGGGGATCGCTCGACCCGTGGCTCGGCATCCCGGTGACCTGGGATCAGATCGCCGGCGCCCGCGTCATCGTCGAGGCCGGCTTCCGCGACTTCAAGGTGACGCCCTCCCAGGGCTCGCACTTCTTCCAGAACGTCACCTCCTTCCAGATCGGCTACTTCACCGTCGACGAGAACGAGCAGGGCGCGTGGCTCGACTGGGACTGGCTCGCCGCCCAGCCCTCCGCCGACGAGACCGAGTTCGTCCGGCACCTCAGGCTCGACAGGCCGCTCAGGGTGAGGATGAACGGGCGCAAGCGGGAGGGGATCATCCTGAAGCCCGGCTAGGAGGGCGCGGAGCGCGGGCGCCCGCGGGCCCTCACCCAGGGTGCGACCGGTTCCCGGGCACCCGAGCGAGGAGGCGCGGCCTCGCCGGGGGAGCCGGGGAGCGACGGGCGCCTCGGGCGGCGTCGGTCGCGTAAGGCCGCCGACGCGCTTCCGCCTCGAGCCTGGATGTGCATGCCGAGGGCGGCGATCTCGCCGGTGGGGATCGCCGCGACGGCGGCCTTGAGCCTCAGGAGCTTCTGCCTCAGGGGTT
>DATJVF010000343.1:0-6272 GCA_035501995.1 Anaeromyxobacteraceae bacterium | reverse complement strand
ACCTTCGCGCTCAACCGCGCCATCTACGACGTCCCCTACCGGCTGTACCAGGAGATGCTCGCCGAGCTCACCGGGCTCCTCGAGATCGGGGAGCTCATCCAGAAGCCTACCCGGCAGCTCTCCCTGGGGGAGCGGATGAAGTGCGAGCTCGCCGCCGCCCTCCTCCACCGGCCGAGCGTGCTCTTCCTCGACGAGCCCACCATCGGCCTCGACGTCACCATGCAGGCCACCGTGCGCGGCTTCATCAAGGCCTACAACGAGCGCTTCGGGGCGAGCGTGCTCCTCACGAGCCACGACATGGACGACGTGGTGGCGCTCTGCCCGCGGGTCATCGTCATCGACCGCGGCCACCTCATCTACGACGGCGACCTGCGCCAGCTCGCGCTCCTCGTCCGCCCCGACAAGCGCGTCGTGGTGCGGCTCGAGCGGCCGGTGCCCGCGCCGGAGCTGTCGCGCTTCGGCACCCTCGTCTCCGCCACCGAGGCCGAGGCGGTGATCCAGGTCTCGGCCCAGGAGGTCTCGGGCGCGGTGGGGCGCATCCTGGCCGCGCTCCCGGTGGCCGACCTGACCGTCGCCGATCCGCCGCTCGAGGAGGTGATGAGCGAGCTCTTCCGCCGGCCCCGCGGCGCCGCCGAGGGTGCACCGTGACCGCCGGCCGCTCCGGCGCCGGGCTCTTCTTCGCCGCCCTGCTCGCCTTCGCGCTCTTCGATCTCGCCTCGCTCCTCTCGCCCAGGCTCGTGCCGCTCGTCCCGGCGCTGCCCTTCCCGGCCGTCCTCTCCTACGCCCTCCTCGGCGCCTTCGCGCTCGCCCTGGCCTTCCTCACCGGCACGGTGGCGGCCGCGCTGCGGGCGCGGCGCCTCCCGCCGGCGGGCGAGCTCGTGCGGGCGGGCTTCACCCTCCTCGTCGTCGCCGTGCACGTGGCGCTCCTCGTCGGCGCGGCGAGGCGGTAGGCCCCGCCGCGCACCGTCCTCGGGGTCGGGTAGGACGGCCGCCGATCCCCGGCGCTCTCCGCCGGGCTCGGCCTCCGGCGTCGTCAGGGGCGCGGAGCCGGCGCGGGGTCCCCGGCGCGCGCGAGGAGCGTCACCCGCGAGCCCTCCCCGAGCTTGAGCCCCTCGCCGCTCGGCTCGGCGCCCTCGAGGCCGACGAGGTCGCCCCGCATGAGCGAGGTGAAGGCGCGGTTCCCCTCAGCCACGTGCTTCTCCTGGAGGGCGAGGCCCATCCGGCCCTCCGGCCCGCACCCCATGTAGCGCAGCCGGCCCTTGGAGGGGATGGGCTCGGAGACGATGCGGAACACCCGGCCCTCGGGCGGGGAGGCCCAGCCCTCGCCGGGCGGGGCGAGGACGAGATAGCTCATCTTGACCGCCTCCTTGTGCAAGGAGGCGGCGCGGGCGATCTCGGCGACGAGCGGGGGCGGCTCGATGGGCCGCTCGGCGTGGCACCAGTCGGTCGCGCGCAGGCGGGCCGGGCAGGGGCCGCGGTACAGGCAGGGGGCGCGCACCGCGTAGCCGCGCGCGACGAGCCGGTCGCGGACCTCGAGCAGGGCCCGCGAGGTCTCCCGGAGCGCGGGCTCGACCACCACCAGGGACCCGCCCGGGACGAGGAGCGCCGCCGCCTCCTCGAGGAGGGCGGCCCTCTTCTCGGCCGCCCCCTCGCCGGCGAAGAGCTCGTTCACGAGGTGGCCCAGGGCGACGGTGTCGAAGCGGTGGGCTCCCGCGAGCCTCCTCAGGGCACCCGGCCGCGAGAGGTCCAGGGCTTCGGTGGCGAGGGGCTCCCCCGAGGCCGCGGCGATCGCCCGGGCTGCCGAGAGGGCCCGGGCGGAGCGGTCGGCCGAGAGGACCTGGCGCGCCCCGGCGTCGAGGGCGGCGAAGGCGAGCGGCCCAGGCCCGCTGCCGAGGTCGAGCACCGCGCCCGGCCGGCGGCCGAGCTCGGAGAACACCCCGCGCCCCTGGAGGTAGGAGAGCGGGAAGTAGAAGAGGAGGTAGGCGCCGAGGAGCCTCGGGTCGTCGAGGTAGGGGGCTCCGGCGAGCGCCCGCTCGCGGGTGAGGCCCCCGGACAGGCGCTCCACCCCGCGGACGACCTCGCCCATCTCCTCCCTCGAGAGCCGGTCGGGGATTCGCGGGCCGCCCGGCCGCCCCCTCGGGCGGAGGTTGCGCCAGACCGCGACGAGGTGCGGGATGAGGCGGGCGAGGTCTCTCTCGGCCTCTTCCACGGGGCTCCCTACGGCCCATCCGTGCTGAGGGGCAGGGCCTTCTCGGCGTTCGCCTCGGCGCTTTCCGCGAACGGCACGTCGACGACCAGGCCGTCGTAGGCGACCGCCGAGGGCAAGAACTCCTCGCGCGCCTCGCGCTCGAGCGGCGAGGGGTCGCGGTCGTAGCGGGTCGAGAGGTGCGTGAGGAGGAGCCTCCCGGCTCCGGCGGCGCGCGCCACCCGCGCGGCCTCGCGGGCGGTGGAGTGAAAGGTCTCGAGGGCCCGGGCCTGCTCCTCGTCGCCGAAGGTGGCGTCGTGGACGAGGAGGTCGGCCTGCCGGGCGGCCCGCACGGTCGCCTCGGCAGGGCGGGTGTCGCCGGTGATGACCACCGTGCGCCCCCGGCGCGGGGGGTCCACCACCTCCTCCGGACGAATGGTCCGTCCGGCCACCACCACCGTGCGCCCGCGCTGCAGGTCCCCGAAGAGCGGGCCCTCCGGGACGCCCAGCGCCGCCGCCCGGTCCGGGTGGAAGCGACCCGGGCGCGCGTCCTCCACCAGGGCGTAGCCGAGCGAGGGGGTCTTGTGGTCGGTCGGAAAGGCGCGCACCTCGGCCCCCTTGAGCCGCACGGCCTCCCCGGGGGCGAGCTCGTGGATCTCGGCGGGGAAGGCCAGCCGGTCGGTGCCGGTGAAGAGCATGACCTGGAGGAGCTTTCTCGCCGGCGGCGGACCGTAGAGGTGGAGGGGCTCCTCCCGGCCCAGCATGGAGAGGGTGCGCAGGAAGCCGATGGCCCCGAGGTAGTGGTCGGCGTGGAAATGGGTGAAGAAGACGGCCGCCACGTCGAAGCCGGTGCCGAAGCGGATCATCTGGCGCTGGGTCCCCTCCCCGCAGTCGAACAGGAAGAGCTCGCCCTCGCGCCGCAGGGCCAGGGCGGAGAGGTTCCGGCCCGCGGTGGGCTGGGCGGCCGAGGTGCCGAGGAAGACGAGGCGCAGCATGGAGGGCGCTTAGCTCGAGGCCGAGGTGTAGTGGCCGATGGAGCGCAGCCACACCAGGCGGGCGAAGGTCGCGAAGAGGGCCGCCCCCAGGACCGAGAGTGCGGTGGTGAGGAGGTCGAGCCGACCGAGGAGGGCCAGCGCCGGGTAGGTGGTCATGAGGGCGAGCGGCACCACGAAGGTGAAGATGAGCCGCCAGGCGCCGCGGAAGACGGTGCTCGGCCAGCGCGCGGCGTCGAAGATGGAGGAGAAGAGGAAGGAGAGGTTGTCCACCTTCACCACGTAGAAGGCGGCGGCGATGACCAGGATCCAGATCGAGTAGAGGGCGACGGCCGCGCAGGCGAGGAGGACGAACCCTTTCACCACGTCCGGCAGGGCCGGCCACCGCCCCATGCGGTGGAAGGCGACCCCGAAGAGGGCGAGCCCGGCCGCGAGGTCCACCGCCCGCCAGGGCTCGAACTTGGCGGTGGAGACCAGGAACTGCGCGTCGGCGGGCTTGAGCAGCACGAAGTCGAGCGTGCCCTTGCGGATGTGCTCGACCACGCTCGTGAGCGAGGGGTTGACCGCCCCCTCCAGGATCCCCTTCATGAGGGTGAACCAGCCCATGACCACCAGCGCCTCGTCGAAGCTCCAGCCGGCCACCGCCGGCCGGTGGCCATAGACCACGAGGAGCGGCACGAGCGACCACAGGGTCCAGAAGAGCGCGAGCAGCCCCTCTCCCAAGAACTCCACCCGGTACTGCAGCGCCAGGGCGGTGGAGGCGCGCAGCTGCACGAAGAGGAGGGCGAGGTAGCGTCGCACCTAGCCTCCGTAAGCGGCGAAGCGGCGCAGGCCGAGCCGCCAGGCGAAGAGGGCGAGCGCGCCGATCACCCCCACGAAGAGCCACTGCAGGCCGAGCTCGGCGAGCACCCGCCCGCGTCCGAGCAGGCCGATGGCGGTCTCCACCGGGAAGGCCAGCATGTAGCGGAAGGGCAATAACCGCGCGAGCGCGGTCACCGGCTTGGGGAAGAGGTCGAGCGGTACGAGGTAGCCCGAGAAGACCCCGAAGAGGCCCATCCAGATCTCGAAGATCGAGCCGGCCGACTCGACGTAGAAGGCGAGCGCGCCCACGAGCGACATGGCGAGGAAGGTGATGAGCCAGGCGCCCACGATGGCGAACGGGAAGATGGCCCACAGGAGCGGGTCGCTCGTGAGGTGGCTGTGCCCGACCGCCAGGAAGAACACCAGCGCCACCGGCAAGGAGAGGGCGAGGCGGAGCGGCATGGCGGCCACGTTCTCGCAGGCGTAGGCGAGGAGCGGGTGCACCGGCCGCAGGAGGCGGAAGGCCAGGGTCCCGTTGCGGATCTCGTAGGTGAGCTCCCAGATGACCCAGGCGCCGGTGAGCAGGCGCACCACCAGGGCCACCAGGAAGTAGGCCGCGAAGTCCGGCTGGGCGAAGCGTCCCACCGGCCCGCCGCGCGCCACCGCGCTCCACAGGGCCAGCATGACGAGCGGCATGTTGGTGGAGAGGAGCCACACCAGGAACTCGGCTCGGTAGGCCACCGCCTCCGAGAGGCCCACGCCGAGCAGGGTGGGGAGCGCGCGCAGGGTGCGGAGCACAGGGGAGAAGCTAACCCGAAACCGCCGCCGGCGCGTAAGGAACGGGGCGCGCGCTACCCGTACGCCTCGGTGCGCACCCGCCCCGGCGGCACGCCGAGCTCGAGGAGCGCCTCCTTCACCCCCTCCAGGAAGCGCGGGGCGGGCATCTCCCCCCGCTCTCGCGCCCGCGCCCGCTCGGCGGAGCCCACCGCCGGGCCGCAGGCGTAGACCAGGCAGGAGCTGGGATCGGGGATGGCCTCCCGCAAGAGCTCCGGGCCAACCCGCCCCTGGCGCACCCACGGTCCGTGCCGCCCGGCGCCCTCCTCGCGGGTGAGCGCGTGCAGGAGGTGGAGGCGGCCGGGGAAGCGGGCCTTGAGCCCCGCGAGGCCCTCCCGGAAGATGACGTCCTCCCAGGTCCGGTTGGAGTAGACGAAGCTCTGGCGTAGCCGCGGGTGGACGGCCAGCGCGTACTTCAGGATGGCGTAGTTCGGCACCGACCCGGAGCCGGCCACGATGTGCACGAGGTGGTCGGTCTTCGCCTCGACGTCCCGCGGCAGCACGTAGGCGCCGGTGAAGCCGACCACCCGGACCCTCTGGCCCCTCGCCGCCCGCCGGACGAGGTAGGGGGAGAGGAGCGGTGGATAGGGGGTCGACCCGCGCTTGTAGCGCTCCTCCTTGACGGTGATGGCGACGCAGGGCTCGAGCGGCGAGGAGGAGAGCGAGTAGGCGCGGGGCGGCTCTCGCCGGCCCTTGGCGTCCTCGAGGTAGGCGGTGAGGTCCTCGAGGTCGTGGAACTGGTGCGGGTCGAGGGTGAGGAACTGACCCGCCTGGTATTCGGGAGGCTCCTCGAGCTCGAGCACCAGGGTGACCGCGTCGCGCGCCTCGCGGACCACCTCCGCCACCCGGCCCTCGACGACCCGCACACGCTTTCGCGCGGCGGGGGCGCTCACGTAGGAGGTCGGGTCGTCCACCTGGTCGTCGGGGCTGAAGTCGTCCACGGGATCCCTGAACTTGTCCGCCCGGGAGGGCGCGCGCCACACGACCTGGGCTCTCCGGCCGGGACCTTGTTGGGGCGAGGCGGCCCTCTCACCCCCGGCGCAAGCGCAGCGAGGCGCGCGGCGGCCGTCCGCCACGGGCGGCCGCCGGCGAGGACGCAGGGCTGCAGGGCGCTCGCTCGGGCCCGCGGCACCGCTCGTTCGCCGCCCGCTGCCGAAGGGCGGCAGGGCGCCCGACGAGCCGCTCGAGACTACAGGCCGGACACCGGGACGGGCACCGCGCTGCCGGTGGTCGTGCCGTCGCCGAGCTGGGCCGACTCGTCGTCGCCCCAGCAGACGAAGGCGCCGTTCACGAGCGCGCAGCTGTGGTAGTAGCCGACCGCGATGGCCTCGGCTCCGCCGGTGAGCCCCTGGACCTGCACCGGCGCGAGCCCGTCCGAGGTGGTGCCGTCGCCGAGCTCCCCGAAGGCGTTGTCGCCCCAGCACTGGACCGCCCCGTTCTGGAGCGCGCAGGTGTGGTCG
>DATJVF010000342.1:0-10488 GCA_035501995.1 Anaeromyxobacteraceae bacterium | reverse complement strand
GAGCCGGGAGGCGCGGGCCGCCTCCTCGCGGGGCGCACCGGCCGCCTGCGCGATCTCCTGCGTCTCGCGGTTGGGATCGCTGAGCATCGCGAGCAGGGCTTCGGGGTCGAGGGAATCCATTCACGGCGGAATCTACACGCTCCCGCCGGTGCCGCTCAACGGACAACGTCCGGCGACGCCGTCGGCGCGGCGGTAGGCCGCAAGCCCGCCTCGGAGGCCGGCGAGCCGTGGCGGGCGCAAGAGCCCCCGCGGCGAGCGAGTCCTCAGCCGCGCGAGCGGGCGGCGAGGGCGATGGCGGCGAGGATGAGGAGGCCGCCCAGGAGCTGGACCGGCGCGAGCGCCTCGCCGAGGGCCACCCAGGCCAGCGCAGCGGCCAGGACCGGCTCGAGCATGGCGAGGAGCAGGGCCACGCTCCCCGGCAGCGTGGCGAGCGCCGAGAGGGGCGAGCGCGCCGGCCAGAAGGCGAGCGCGCCCAGGGTGAGGCCCCACGCCAGAAGCGGCAGGGCCGAGACGCCCTGGCGCCGCAGCGCCCCGGCGAGGACGGTGGCGGTGGCGAAGCTCACCGCCGCGGCCAGCCCGAAGAGGAGGCCGGCGAGCGGCACCCGGGACGGGCCGCCCGGGAGCACGAGCAGGGCCGAGCCGGCCACGGCGATGAGGAGCGCCGCCCGCAGCGGGCGGGGGGGAAGGCGCCGCGCCCGCGCTGCCTCGAAGGCGGCCACGAGGAGCGGCGCGGTGTACTGGAGGAAGATGGCCACCGCCACCCCGGCCACGGCGATGGCCTCGAAGTAGTTGAACTGCACCAGGGTGAGCGCGACGGCGTAGCTCATGACGAGCGGCAGGCGCCGGAGCGGCAGGCGGAGGGACGCGCGCAGCGCGGCGAGGGGCAAGAGCGCGAGCCCGCCGAGGAGCAGGCGGACCGCGACGAGGTCCCGGGGCTCGATGGCGCGGCTGAAGAGCCGGCGCGCCACGACGCCGTTCACCGCCCACAGGGTCGCGGCGAGGAGGACCTGGGCGACGGCGAGGCCGCGGCCGGTACGCGCGGGGGGAGGCGAGGGAGCCAGGACGCTCCCGACCTTACGACAGAAGCGAGCCGGAGATCGAGCGGTGGGGCCCTTACTCACCCACCGCGCGCGGGTTGGGCTTCTCCTTGAGCGCCCTGGCGAGGTGCTGGCCGGTGAAGCTCTCCTTCGAGCGCGCCACCTCCTCGGGCGTCCCCTCGGCGACCAGGTGGCCCCCCTCGTCGCCGCCCTCCGGGCCGAGGTCGAGGAGGTAGTCGGCGCACTTGATGACGTCGAGGTTGTGCTCGATGACGATCACGGTGTTGCCGGCGTCGACCAGCCGGTCGAGCACGTGGAGCAGGCGCCGCACGTCCTCGAAGTGCAGGCCGGTGGTGGGCTCGTCGAGGATGTAGAGGGTCCGCCCGGTGCCGACCCGCGCCAGCTCGCGGGAGAGCTTGATGCGCTGGGCCTCGCCGCCGGAGAGGGTGGGGGAGGGCTGGCCGAGCTTGATGTAGCCGAGGCCGACGTCGTCCAGGGTCTCGAGGATGCGCAGGATCTCGCGGTGGTGCGCGAAGTGCTCCATGGCCTCGTGGACCGAGAGGTCGAGCACCTCGGCGATGTTCTTGCCCTTGAAGGACACCCGCAGGGTGGCCTCGTTGAAGCGCCTGCCCGCGCAGACCTCGCAGGGCACGAGCACGTCGGCGAGGAAGTGCATCTCGACGAGCTTCATGCCGTCGCCCTGGCAGGCCTCGCAGCGGCCGCCCTTCACGTTGAAGCTGAAGCGGCCGGGGAGATAGCCGTAGCTGCGGGCCTCGGGGGTCTGGGCGAACACCTCGCGGATGGCGTCGAAGACCTTGGTGTAGGTGGCGGGGTTCGAGCGGGGGGTGCGCCCGATGGGCTGCTGGTTGATGTCGATGACCTTGTCGATCTGCTCGTGGCCGAGGAGGGCCTGGTGCTTGCCGGGCGCCTCGCGCGAGCCGTAGAGCAGCCGCATGAGCGCCGGGCGGAGCACGGCGTTCACCAGGGTGGACTTGCCGGCCCCGGAGACGCCGGTCACCGCGGTGAGCGTGCCGAGCGGGAAACGCACGGTGAGATCCTTCAGGTTGTTCTCGGCCGCGCCGGCCACGGTGAGGGCGCCCCTCGGCCGCCGCCGCCGCGCGGGCACGCTGATCTCGCGCCGGCCGGAGAGGTAGGCCCCGGTGAGCGAGTCCGGGTTCGACTTCACCGCCGCCGGGGTCCCTTGGGCCACGATCTCCCCGCCGTGCTCGCCCGCCCCCGGCCCGAAGTCGATGATCCAGTCGGCCTCCTCCATGGTCTCCTCGTCGTGCTCGACGACGATGACCGAGTTGCCGATGTCGCGCAGGCGCTTCAGGGTGGAGAGGAGCTTGCCGTTGTCCCGCTGGTGCAGGCCGATGGAGGGCTCGTCGAGGATGTAGATGACGCCGGTGAGCTCGGAGCCCATCTGGGAGGCGAGGCGGATGCGCTGGCTCTCGCCGCCGGAGAGGGAGGGGCCGGGCCGGTCGAGGGTCAGGTAGCCGAGGCCGACGTCGAGCAGGAACTTGAGCCGGTTCTTGATCTCCTTGAGGAGCTCCTCGGCGATGCGCGCTTCCGAGCCCTTGAGGTCGAGCCCGGCCAGCCAGCGGTGCGCCTCGACGATGGTGAGGCGGGAGAGGTCGACGAGGCCGCGCCCGCGGATCTTGACCGCCCGGCTCTCCGGCCGCAGGCGCTCGCCGCCGCAGGTGGGGCAGGGCTTGTCGGAGAAGTAGCGCAGGTAGTAGCGCCGCATGGCCTCCGAGCCGGTGGTCTTGAAGCGACGGTGGAGCTGGTTCACCACCCCCTCCCAGGCGATGCGGCCGCGGCCGGATCCCTGGTTGCCGAAGAGGACGAGGTCGCGCTGGGCCCGCGGCAGCTTCTCGAAGGGCGTGTCGAGGTCGAGGCCCAAGGAGCGCGAGAGGTGCTCGACGAATTCGAAGGTCCAGCCCTCGCCGCGCTCCATCCCGCTCGCCCACGGGTCGATGGCGCCGTCCCGGATGGTGAGCTGCGGGTCGGGCACGATGAGGTCGGGGTCCATCTCGGCCCGCGTGCCGAGGCCCTGGCAGTCCGGGCAAGAGCCGAGGGGGCTGTTGAAGGAGAAGGCCTGCGGCACGAGCTCGCCGAAGGACAGGCCGCAGTGGTGGCAGGCGTTGAGCTCGGAGAAGAAGCGGTCGTGCTTCTTGTACTCCTCGGGGTCGATGCCCGGACCCACCCGCTGCTCGTGCTCGACGCCGGCCACGACGAGGGTGCCCTTGCCCTCGCGCAGCGCGGTCTCCACCGAGTCGGTCAGGCGGGCGCGCACGGCCGGCTTCACCACCAGGCGATCCACCACCAGCTCGATGTCGTGCTTGAGCTTCTTGTCGAGGGCCAGCCGCTCCTCGAGCGAGTGCACGAGCCCGTCCACCCGCACCCGCGCGAAGCCCCGCTGGTGGGCGTCCCCGAGCAGCTCCCGGTACTCGCCCTTGCGGTTCTGGACGAGCGGCGCGAGCAGGAGGATCCGCGAGCCCTCCGGCATGGCCAGGATGGCGTCCACGATCTGCTGGGCGGTCTGTTTCCCGACCGGGCGCCCGCAGCCCGGGCAGTGCTGCACCCCGATGGAGGCGTAGAGCACCCGCAGGTAGTCGTGGACCTCGGTGATGGTGCCGACGGTCGAGCGGGGGTTGTTGGAGGCGGCCTTCTGCTCGATGGAGATGGTGGGGGAGAGCCCCCGGATGGTGTCGTACTTGGGCTTCTCCATCTGACCCAGGAACTGGCGGGCGTAGGAGGAGAGCGACTCCACGTAGCGGCGCTGGCCCTCGGCGTAGAGCGTGTCGAAGGCGAGCGAGCTCTTTCCCGAGCCGGAGACGCCGGTGAACACCACCAGCTTCTTCTTGGGGATCTCGAGGTGGACCGACTTGAGGTTGTGCTCGCGGGCCCCCTTGACGACGATGTACTCGGGCTCGCTCATCGAGCCGCTCTTCTAACGGAAGGCGCCCCCTCTTTCCAGCGCTTCCCGGTGCGGCCGAGGCGCCTCGCCGCCCGAAAGGGCGGGCCCGGGGGCGCCAGGTTCCCTGGGGGGCCCCAAACGCTGTATCACCTCGACCGCATGGCCGACCTCGTGAACGACGGCGGCACCCTCCGCCTGGCGCTCGTCCTGGCCGGGCGGGAGGCCGAAGGCCCGCGGGCGGTCGCCGCGGCCGGCCTCGAGTACCGCGACCGTCGCGACGGCGCCTGGTGGCCGCTCTTGCGGCTTCCCGCCCTGCGCCTGCCCACCGCCGCCCTCCAGGCGCTCCGGGACGAGCTCCTCGCCTTCTTGCGCGGCGACCAGCCCGGCTTCGCCTGGAGCTCCGGAGACGGCGGCCCCCTGGCCATCCAGCTCGGCCGGGCGGAGGGCGGCGCGGTGGTCGAGGTGGGCCTCGACGTCTCGCTCTTCCTCGAGGAGGTGGCCGGGGCGAAGCGTCGCGAGCAGGCCGAGCTGGCGCTCTTCCGCTTCCGGGCCCTGATGCCGGCGATGGTGGTCTTCTCGGAGAAGCTCCGCGCCGAGCTCGAGGAGCTCGGGCCGTGAGGGCGGGTCGACGGCCGGGGCGCCCGCGCCCGCCGAGGGCCTGGCAGGGGCGGGCGGGACCCGGATGAGCGCGCGGCGGGCCGCTCACCTCGCGCGCCTGGAGCTCGCGCTCTCGGCCCTGTGCTTCGGCCTCATGGCGGTCCTCGCGCGGAGGCTCTCGCGCGGGCCGGGGGGCTTCACCTCCGGCCAGCTCTCGGTGGTCCGCTTCGTCCTCGGCGCCCTGGTGTCGCTCGTGGCCTTCCGGCTCAGGCCCGGGCTCTACCGGCCGCACAACTACCGCTTGCTCGTCTCGCGCGGCCTGTCCGGCGGGCTGGTGGTGGTCCTCTACTTCTTCGCGCTGGCGCGCATCCCGGCCGGTGAGGCGGGCCTCCTCTACAACCTGTTCCCGGCGGTGGCGACCCTCATGGCCTTCGTCACCTTCGGCGAGCGGCCGACGGTGCACCTCGTCGCCGGGCTCCTCGCCGCCACCGCCGGGGTGGCGCTCGTGCTCGGCGTCTCGCGCCACCGCGTCGGCCTGGGGTTCGGGGAGCTCGCCGCCCTGGGCGCGGCCGTCTTCGCCGCCACCAGCGCCAACGTGATCCGGGCCATGCGGGGGACCGACAACGCCCCCACCATCTTCTTCTTCTTCTGCCTGGCCGGGCTGCCGGTGGTCCTGCCCTTCGCGCTCGACCCCTGGCCGGTCGGCCCTTCGGCCTGGGGGCTGGCCGCGGCCATGGGCCTCTCGGCCTACTTCGCCCAGGTGCTCATGACCGAGGCCTACGGCGCGCTCTCGGTCAGCGAGGCGGCGGTCTGGCTGCAGCTCACCCCCATCGCGCAGTACCTCATCGCCGTGCCGCTCCTCGGCGAGCCCCTCTCCCTCTCCGGGCTCGCGGGGGTGCTCCTCACCGCGGCGGGCGTCGCCTACGGGACCGCTCGCGGCGCGCGCGTCCCCCTCCGGGGCCCGGCCGGGGCGCGGGGGAGGGCCACCCCTCCGGCGGAGGGGCCGAGGGTGGAGCCCGGGGGAGGGCCCGCGCGTTAGGATGCGTCGCCGAACCGGGCCTCCGGGAAATCCGAAGGTCGTGGAGGGGGCATGCCCGTCGCGTTCGAGCCGTTCACCGAGGATCACCGGGCCCTGAGGCGGACGGTGCGCGAGCTCTGCGAGCGCGAGCTCGCGCCCTTCGCGCGGGCGTGGGACCAGGCGGGCCGGTTCCCGCGCGAGCTCTTCCGGCGCTTCGGCGAGCTCGGCCTCTTCGGGATCCGCCACCCGGTCGCCTGGGGAGGCTCCGGGCTCGACTACTGGTACGTGGTGGCCTACGCCGAGGAGCTCGTCCGATCGCGCTCGGCGGGGCTCAACATGGCCATGCTGGTGCAGGGCGAGATGGCCATCCCGGTCATCGCCGACCTCGGCACCGACGAGCAGAAGCGGGAGTTCCTGGCGCCGGCCATCCGCGGCGACCGGGTGGCCGCCCTGGCGGTCTCCGAGCCGGACGCCGGCTCGGACGTCGCCGCCCTGCGCACCACCGCGCGGCGCGACGGGGACGACTACGTGGTGAACGGCACGAAGACCTTCATCACCAACGGGACGCGGGCCGACTTCCTCACCCTCGCCGTCCGCACCGGACCCCCGGGGCCGCGCGGGCTCTCCCTCCTCACCTTCCCCACCGACGCGCGGGGCTTCGCGGTCTCGCGAGAGCTGGAGAAGCTCGGGAACCTGGCCTCCGACACGGCGCTGCTCTTCTTCGAGGACGCCCGGGTGCCGCGGCGCTACCTCCTCGGGGAGGAGAACCAGGGCTTCGGCTACCTGATGGAGAACTTCCAGGGCGAGCGGCTGGCGGCGGCGCTCATCGCGGTGGCGAGCTCGAAGCTCATGCTGGAGGACGCGCTCGGCTACGCGCGCGAGCGACGGGCCTTTGGCTGCACGCTCGCCTCCATGCAGGTGTGGCGCCACCGGTTCGCCGAGCACCAGGCCGCGGTGGAGGCGGCGCGCTGGCTCACCTACCGTGCGGCCGATCTGTTCGCCCGCGGCGAGGACGCCGTGAAGGCCATCTCGATGGCCAAGCTCGTGGCCTGCGACCTCGCCCAGCGGGTGGCCTACGACTGCCTGCAGATCGAGGGCGGTCAGGGCTACATGCTGGAGAGCCCGATCGCGCGGGCCTTCCGCGACGTGCGCCTGCTCACCATCGCCGGGGGCACGAGCGAGATCATGAAGGAGATCGTGGCCAAAGCGGAAGGCCTGTGAGGGGCCGGCCGCCCGAAGCCCGCCAGCTGGGAAGGGAGGGTCCATGGAAGACGCCGTGGTGGTGCTCGTCACCACGCCCACCGCCGAGAAGGCCGCCGAGATCGCGCGCGCGCTGGTGGTGGAGAAGCTGGTCGCCTGCGGCAACGTCCTGCCGGCGGTGAGATCGATCTACGCCTGGCAGGGCGAGGTGCACGACGAGCCGGAGGCCCTGCTGGTCCTGAAGGCGCCGAGGCAGCGGCTAGAGGAGCTCTCGGACCGCATCCTGGCCCTCCATCCCTACGAGGTCCCCGAGGTGGTGGCCCTGCCCATCGTCGGTGGCAGCGAGCGCTACCTCGACTGGATCATCCAGTCCATGTACTGACGGGCGGGCAGCCGCCTCGCCCCGTCGCCCGGCGGCGCCTGCCCGCGGACGGCGGCGGGTCACCGCATGGACGTTCAGGTGGCGCCTCGGGAGGGACTCGGGCAGGATGCACCGCGGGACGGGCCGCGGCCCTTGACGAGGGGAGCGCGCCGGCTTCACGGCCACAGGAGCCTCGGCCGCGGAGGGGCACGGCATGCCGCTCGGAGCGGGAAGCCCGCCTTCACCGGTCCGCGCGGGTCGGCCGGGCCGCCGGCCGCCGCGCCATCTCCCGGCGGCCCCTGCCGCATCTCCCGCTGCGGGTGGACGGGCGACGAGGAGCGCGTACATGACGGCACGGCACCGGGGAGGGCCTTGGAGGGGAGGCCTTGGGCTGGCGCTCGTGGCCCTCCTCGCGGCGCCGGCGGCGCGGGCGCAGGCGCCGACGGCGCAGGGGGTGACGGACCAGGAGATCGTCTTCGGGATGACGGCGGCCTTCTCTGGCAACACCAAGGAGCTCGGGCGCCACGCCAAGACCGGCTGGGAGGTGGCCTTCCGGGCCGCCGACGAGGCGGGCGGGGTGAACGGGCGCCGGCTGACCCTCGTCGCCATGCACGACGACAACGAGCCCGCGGTGGCCCGGGCGGCCGCGAAGGAGCTCGTCGAGAAGCGGCACGTGTTCGCCATGGTCGGCAGCGTGGGATCGGCCACCACCGACGCCTTCCTCGACTACCTGCACGACCGGCAGGTGGTGCTCTTCTGCCCGCTGTCGGGCGACGAGCGGCTGCGCAACGACCCGCCCGACCGCTACGTCTTCACCTGTCGGACCGGCGCGGCCGAGGAGGTGATGGCCGCCCTGCGCTACCTCGTCGAGGTCCGGCGCATCAAGCCGAGCCAGGTGGCGGTGCTCCTGCAGCGCGACCAGCTGGGCGAGTCCGGCTACAAGGGTTTCGCCCGCCAGATGCGACGCTACCGGCGCGACCCGGCCAGCGCGGTGCGCACCACCTTCCAGCGCACCTCGCTCGACGTGGAGGACGCCGTGCGGGCGATCCGGTCGAGCCCGGTCCGCCTCAAGGCGGTGGTCACGGTGGGGAGCTACCGGCCCATCGCCAAGTTCATCGAGAAGACGAACGACCTCGACCTCATCTACACCTCGACCTCCGAGGTCGGCGCCGAGTCGCTCGCCGACGAGCTCTTGCAGCTCGGCCCCAAGTACACCCGCAACATCGTGGTGACCGAGCCCGGGCCGCTCCCCAGCTCCCGCGCCACCGCCGTGCTGAAGTACCAGCAGCTCCTCAAGAAGTACGCGCCCGGCGAGCGCCCGAACTTCCTCTCCCTGCAGTCCTACCTTTCGGGGCTCGTGCTCGTGGAGGCCCTGAAGCGCACCGGCAAGGACCTCACCTCGGAGAGCCTGGTGGACGCGGCCGAGGGCCTGAGGGGGTTGGACCTCGGGGTGGGGGTCCCGGTCGGCTTCGGCCCGTCCGAGCACCAGGCCTGGCACAAGATCTGGGGCACCGAGCTCGAGCCGGACGGCGGCTGGAAGACCATCGAGCTCGAGTGACGGCCGCTACGGGGAGGGGTCCTCGAACTCCACCAGGAGCGGAGCGTGGTCGCTCGTCCCGAACTCGCGGAGGGCGTCGCAGCGGCGCGCGCGCCCGGCCAGCTCGGGGCTCGCGAGGGCGTAGTCGATGCGCCAGCCGATGTTGCGCTGGCGCAGGTTGCGCCAGGGCGGCCACCAGGTGAAGAGGGCCTCGTCGTCCGGATGGAGCGCGCGGGCGAGATCGACGACGCCGCCGGCGAGCAGGCGCTCGAGGAGCAGACGCTCGTCCGGCCGTTGCCCGATGGCGCCGGGCTTGCGCTCCTTGGGGTGGACGTCCACCTCGGCGCGGGCCACGTTCAGGTCGCCGCACACGAGCAGGGCATGCCCCTGAGCGACCTCCCCGCCCACGAAGGAGGCCAGGGCCTCGAGGAAGCGCACCTTGGCCGCGAAGTCCTTGCCGCCGTTCGGGACGTAGACCGAGGCCACCGTGAGCGGGCCGAGGGCCACCTGGACGATGCGGCACTCGTGGTCGAAGGGGGGGTGGGTGAAGGCGGGGGGGAGGGCGGATCGCTCGCGCCGCACGTGGAGGGCCACCCCCGAGTAGGGGCCGGCGCCGTGCCAGTAGGCCCAGTAGCGGCCGGGGTCGAACAGTAGCTGCGGCACCTGGGCCGGGGAGGCCTTGAGCTCCTGCAGGCAGACGAGGTCCGGCTCCTCGCGCAGGACGATCTCGCGCAGCTGCGCCTCGCGCGCTCGGATCCCGTTCACGTTCCAGACGAGGACCTTCATGGCGCCCCCGGGGCGGGCTCACTTCCTCTTGAAGAGCGCCTCGAGGGCGTCCCTCGGGTCCTCCTCCTCGGGGCGGGGGCACTCCCCGAAGAGCGCGCCCAGCGCGTCGCGGGCCGCTCGCGACCTCGCCTTGCGGCGCGAGGCGCCGTCGCCGAGCATGAACAGGTCGCAGGGGTTCGAGGCCACCTTGTCGAGCACGTGCTCGGCGTGGGGCTCGCGGCAGGCGTGGGCGGCGGACTCGTCGTAGTGGCGGCAGTTGACGCAGGCGTGGAGGTCGGCGTCGCACTCGGGGCAGGTGCTGCGGCGACCGACCGGGCCATCCATGCGCAGCTCGGCGCCGCAGCCGTAGCAGCTCGTGGCCATCCTGGCGATTATAGCGCCACCGCCGCCCGGCGCCGCCGGTCCAGAGGCGCCCCCGGCCGCTCCCGGTCAGGCGTTCGGCACGATGAGGGTGGCCGGGGCGAGAGCCTGGTCCTCGTGGTCGGGGATGGGGGGCCGCTCGGCCAGGTCGGCCGAGAGCACCGCCACCGTCTCCACGTCGAGGCGGATCCGTTCCCAGTCCTCGGGCGCCACGGAGAGGAAGGCCTCGACCACCCGCGGGTCGAACTGGGAATCGCGGCAGCGCTCGACCTCGGCGCGCGCCTCGGCGAAGGGCCGCGCCTTGCGGTAGGGGCGGTCGCTCGTGATGGCGTCGAGCGTGTCGACGATGTGGAAGATGCGCGCCCCGATGACGATGTCGTCGCCCTGCAGGCCGGCCGGGTAGCCGGTGCCGTCCCACTTCTCCTGGTGCTGGAGCACGATGGAGGAGGCCGGCCTCAGGTAGTCGACCCGCTGCAATAGGGCCCAGCCGAGCTCGGGGTGGCGCTTCATCTCGCTCCACTCGTCGGTGGAGAGCGGGCCGGGCTTCAGGAGCACCCGGTCCCGCACCCCGATCTTGCCGATGTCGTGGAGCAGCGCGCCGTGCTCGATGGTGGTGAGCTCGGGCTCGGTGATGCCGAGCTGCTGGGCCAGGCGGCGCGCGTAGAGCGAGAC
>DATJVF010000341.1:0-4419 GCA_035501995.1 Anaeromyxobacteraceae bacterium | reverse complement strand
GCCGCGCCTTGGCGCGGCGGGCGGCTCGCAGGGACGGGGTCGCCTGGCGCTTGGCCTCGGCCTTGGCGATCCGCGCTCGCTGCTTCACCGCGAGCAGGTAGAAGCGCTCCCGGAGCGCCGCGGCCTCGGCGGGGTCGAGGTCGCCGTGCCGGCCCCGCGAGCGCTCGCGCTCCGCCACCGCTACGGCGAGGCTCACCGCCGCCGCCACCGACACGTTGAGCGAGCGCACGAAGCCGCGCATGGGGAGCTCGTAGCAGGCGTCCGCGAGCTCGAGCGCCTCCCCGGACACGCCGCGGCTCTCGTTCCCGAGGACGAGCGCCACCTTGGAGGCGAAGTCGAGCCCGCCGAGCTCGCCCGCCCGGCCGCCGAGGTGGGCGGCGTAGATCCGGAAGCCGCGCTCCTTCAGGGCCTCGAGGCACTCGCGCGAGCTCTTCCAGCGCACGACGTCCAGCCACTTGTCGGCGTTCTGGCTCACCTTCTTGCTCCGGTGGTAGGGCTTCATGGGCCCCTCGACCACGTGGACCTCCTGCACCCCGAAGGCCTCGCAGGTGCGCAGGACGGCGTTCACGTTCTGCGGGTCGCAGAGCGCGTCGAGGACCAGGGTGAGCGTGCGGGTGCGCTGCGACACCACGCGGTCGATGCGCTCCCTGCGCTCGGGGAGGAGGAAGGTCGGCTCGGCGCGGCCGCTCACCGGGCGGCCCTCGGCTTGCCCGGGCGGCGCCGCTTGGCCTCCTGCGGGAAGAGGGCGGCCCCCACCGCGTCGAGGAGCTCCGGGAGGCCCTCGCCGGTCACCGCCGAGAGCACGAGCACCGTCCGGGGCGGGCGGCGGCGGGCGAGGGTGCGCCTGAGCGCGAGGGCGCGCCGGCGCGCCTCGGGCACGTCGACCTTGTTCACCGCCACGATCTGCGGGGCCTTGGCGAGCGCGGGCGAGTGGAGCGAGAGCTCGCGGTCGATGGCCTCGAGGTCCGAGAGGGGCGAGCGCCCCTCGCCCTCGGCCGCGCCGTCCACGAGGTGCACGAGCAGCCGGCAGCGCTCGACGTGGCGCAGGAACTGGTGCCCGAGCCCGGCCCCCTCGTGCGCGCCCTCGACGAGGCCGGGGAGGTCGGCCACCACGAAG
Source organism: Anaeromyxobacteraceae bacterium (assembly GCA_035501995.1). GTDB lineage: Bacteria > Myxococcota > Myxococcia > Myxococcales > Anaeromyxobacteraceae > Anaeromyxobacter_A. The sequence continues at coordinate 3,302 of DATJVF010000341.1, read as the reverse complement.
CTCTTCTCGCCGCGATAGGAGACGACGCCCAGGTTCGGGGTGAGGGTGGTGAAGGGGTAGTCGGCGATCTTGGGGCGGGCCCGCGAGATGCGGCTGATGAGGGTGGACTTGCCGGCGTTGGGGAAGCCGATGAGGCCCACGTCGGCGAGGAGCTTCAGCTCGAGGACGAGCTCGCGCTCCTCCCCGGGGGTGCCCGGCTCGGCGAAGCGGGGGGCCTGCTGGGTGGAGGTGGCGAAGTTCATGTTGCCGAGCCCGCCCCGGCCCCCCCTCGCCACCACGAAGGACTGGCCGGGCGCGGAGAGGTCGCAGAGGACCTCGCCGGTCGCGGCGTCGCGCACCAGCGTGCCTCTGGGCACCCGGAGCTCGAGGCTGGCGCCGTCCTTGCCGTTCTGGTCGGAGCCGCGACCCTTCTCGCCGTCCCGCGCGCGGTGCTCGCGCACGTAGCGGTAGTCGAGGAGGGTGGCGAGCTGGGGGTCGACGGCCAGGACCACGTCGCCGCCGTGCCCGCCGTCGCCTCCGGCCGGGCCGCCGCGCGGGATGAACTTCTCGCGCCGCCAGGCGACGGCCCCGGCGCCGCCGTCGCCGGCCTTGACGCGGATCTGCACCTCGTCGACGAACCTCAAGGGCGTTCCTCCAATGCGAAAACGCCGCCGGCCCTCTGGCCGCGGCGTTCGCGCCCGCTCCTTGAAGGGAGGGCGAGGCCCTCTAGGCCTTCGGCAGGATCGAGACCACCCGCCGATCGCCCCGCTGACGGCTGTACTTCACCGTGCCGTCCACGAGGGCGAAGAGGGTGTAGTCGCGGCCCATCCCCACGTTGGCGCCGGGGTGGAACTCGGTGCCGAGCTGGCGGACGATGATGTTGCCCGCCCGCACCGACTCCGACCCGTAGATCTTCACCCCGCGGGCCTGGCCGGGCGAGTCGCGCCCGTTGCGCGAGGAGCCCTGTCCCTTCTTGTGAGCCATGTGCCTTCCCTCTTTCGCGCCCCTTTCAGGCGCGCACGGCGGTGATGACCACCTCGGTGAAGAGCTGGCGGTGGCCGTGCTTCTTGGTCCAGCCCTCCTTCTTCTTGCGGAAGTGCACCACCTTGCGGTGCTTGCCCTGGGCCACGATCTCGCCCTCGACCGCGGCGCCGGCGACGGTGGGGTTGCCCACCTTGGGGTCGCCCTCGCCGCCGAGGAGGAGCACGTCGAAGGCGAGCTTGGCGCCCACCTCGCCCTCCTGCTTCTCGATCTTGAGGCGGTCGCCCTGTGCGACGCGGTACTGCTTGCCGCCGGTCCGAATCACCGCGTACATCGGAGTGCTCCTTCTCGCTCGAATCCCGTGGAGTTTTCTTTGCTCGGGCACCCGTCGCGGGTGAGGCCGCGCGGTTAAAGCCCGGACTCCAAGAGGGCGGTTCTATACGATCCACCCCCGCCGCCTGTCAAGGATTACGGACACTTCCCGCGGCGGGTCCGCGGTGGCCCCGGCGCACCTCGCCGGCTATAGCCCCCCTTTTTTGGGAAGAACGCCGGTGGCCCGTCCCGCCGAAAGCTCGCCCGAGAACGTCCCCGGCGACCTCTTCGTCGACAGCTCCTGCATCGCCTGCGACACCTGCCGCCGGGTCGCCCCCGGCCTCTTCGGCGGGGGGGAGGACGAGCCGGCCTTCGTCGCGCGGCAGCCCGTGACGGCCCTCGAGGACCGGCGCGCCCTCATGGCCCTCGTCGCCTGCCCGGTGTCGGCCATCGGCAGCCGCACCCGCCGCGGCCCCGACATCGCGCGGGCGGCCCGCGCCTTCCCCGACCCGGTGCCGGGGGTGCCGGGCCTGTACCACTGCGGCTACGCCGCCCGTTCCTCCTTCGGGGCCTCGAGCTGGCTCCTCGTGCGCGAGGGCGGCAACGTGCTCGTCGACTCGCCACGCTTCGCCCTCCCGCTCGTCCTCGGCCTGCGGGCGCTCGGCGGGGTGCGCTTCCATTTCCTCACCCACCGGGACGACGTCGCCGACCACGCGCGCCTTCACGAGGCGCTCGGCGGCGAGCGGATCCTGCACGAGGACGACCTCACCCCGGCGACGAGCGGGGTGGAGCGGCTCATCCGCGGGGAGCGCCCGGTGGCGCTCGCCGCGGACCTCCTCGTCCTGCCGCTCCCCGGCCACACCCGCGGTTCGGCCGCCCTCCTCGCCCGAGGGGAGCTCCTCTTCAGCGGCGATCACCTGTGGGGCGACGCCTCGGGCCACCTCGACGCGAGCCGCGAGGTCTGCTGGTACGACTACCGCGAGCAGACCCGCTCCATGGAGCGCCTGTGCGCCCATCCCTTCCGCGCCGTCTTCCCCGGCCACGGGCGGCCCTTTCTTTCCCCCTCGGCCGCGCTCGCCCGCGCCGAGCTCGAGGCGCTCGTGGCCCGCATGCGCCGGTCCTAGCGTCGGCCCGCGCCCTCCGCGAGCGGGGCCCGACCCGGCCTGTCCACCGGCAAGACCTCGTGGAAGCGGGTGAAGTCGATGGTCGACCTCTCCGCCTCGGCGCGCAGGATGTCGGCGAAGCGGGCGGCGAAGCGCAGGTCCGCGGCGCGGTAGGCGTGGCGGGCGTAGATGGTCTGGGCGAGGCCCTCGTCGACGCCGGTCAGGGAGACCACGACGTCGGTGAGGGAAGCCTCGAGGTCCTGCGGGCTCTGCCCGTAGAGCGGGCTGCGCTCGTCGATGGCGTGGACGGCGGTCCAGGTGAGGGCGAACAGCGGCTGCTCGCTCCGCCGGAGCCCGAGGTCGTAGACCCGCCGCACCGGTTCTCCCTCGAGCGTCAGCTCGTTGCGGAAGAGCGAGACCCTGAGGCGCGCCTCCACGATCTGGTTGCCCCGCGCGTTGGCCATCCGGAACATGAGCGAGGGGGTCCCGTCGTAGGGGGACACCACCGCCACCCGGCTGAAGAGCACGCGGGCGGTGGGGCGCGAGAAGCGTGCGAAGACGAGGCCGGTGGTGATGGCGATCCCGAGGATCCCGAGCAGGGCCTCGACGGTGACGATCAGGTTGGCGCCCAAGGTGCGCGGCGCCATCTGGCCGTAGCCGATGGTGGCGAGCGTCTGCACGCTGAAGAAGAAGCAGTCCGCGAAGGAGCCGGGGCGGGCGTTCAGGAGGCCGTCGCCGAGGAGGAGGTAGGCGGTCGCGAAGAGCGTGTTCACCGTCAGGTAGGCGGCGAGGACCGCGGCGAAGAAGCTCCGCCAGGGCATGGTGAGCAGGACGTGGTAGAGGTCGTGGAGCGGCGCCCGGTCGAGCCCGATCGAAACGATCTCCCGCCCGAGCGCGCGATGGGTGAAGGTGCGAGTCATCCTGGCG
>DATJVF010000340.1:0-9249 GCA_035501995.1 Anaeromyxobacteraceae bacterium | reverse complement strand
GAGGAGGGAGACGTCGCCCGCGGCCTTCGACATGCTCTGGGCCAGCATGGCGACGGCGGAGTCGGGGAACCCGCCGGCCGCGCTGAAGTCCAGGATGACGTGCGAGTCGGGCTCGGCCGCCGCCAGCATGTCTCCGACCCGCCACGCCAGGGCGGCGTCGAAGGCGCCCTTGACGCGCATGACGACCGCCCCGTCCGACGATTCCTCCTGGGTGACGAGTGCATCCATGAAAGTGATTTCCCTTCGTAGCTCGACGATAGCGAGAGAGTTCCTGGGCCCGGGGCCATGAGATCTTCGAGGAGGAAGTCCTGCTCGCCCTTCGAAGGCCCCCGGCGAGGCGTGCGCGAGGGCACGCATCCTACGGAGGTGAGCGTGCGAAGCCAAGGAGGGCTCGCCGAATTCGCACGTTCGTGTCCCGGGACCGCCCTTATCCCCCGGGAGGGGCATCTCGCCTGCTAGCCGTTTCCCCGGCCGAGCCCCAGAACAGGCCGTAGAGAAGGCTGGCGGGCGCTCCTCGAGCAAGCTAACGAGGTCGGTCATGACGAACGCCATCCTCTCCTTCATCCTCGGCGCCTCTGCCGTCCTCCACGTCGGAGACAAGGCCCCCGACTTCACGCTGCCCGATTCGGACGGAAAGCCGGTCACGCTCTCGAAGCTACTCGAGCAGGGCCCAGTGGTGGTCTTCTTCTTCCCGAAGGCGTTCACGCCGGGGTGCTCCAGACAGACCGCCAACTTCCGCGACAAGTACGCAGAGATTCAGAAGAAGGGGGCTCAGGTCGTGGCCATCTCCGCCGACGACGTGGAGACGCTCCGCAAGTTCAAGCTCGACCGCAAGGCGCAGTACACCTTCCTCTCCGACTCCCAGAAGAAGGTGATCCCGCTCTACTCGGGCACCATGCCCGTGGTCGGCCTCGCGAACCGCACCAACTTCGTCATCGGAAAGGATGGCGTGGTGGTGTCGGTCGTCGAGGGCTCGGACGCCATCGATCCCACTGCCACCGTGGGCGCCTGTCCGGGGCTCCGCTGAGGGCCTCGCCGGGGCTGTGAGCGCGTCCAAAGGCCGCGAGCGGCCTCGCGGCGCGCTTCCGCCGGCCGGGAGCAGGCCCCCGGCCAGGCAGCACCGCAAGGTCCTCGGGCGCCGCCGAGGCTTCGATCGGCGCGAGCGCGAAGGCCAGGGAGGCTCGAGGGCGCCGGAGGACAGACGGGGAGCGCGACCCCGTAGCCCGGGGCGCCTCGCACCGAGGTCGTGCCCTTACCGAGAGCTACTGGTCCTCTTCGAGGTCGACGACGCGTTCGGAGGCCGTCGACATCTCGGATGCGCTCGAGCCCGCCGGGAGTTCGACGACCGCGTTGCCGGGGCGGTGGATCGACGCGCGGTGGACCTTCTCCTCGACCATCTCGACCGGGTGGTAGTCGGTCGGGGTGAGGTCGTCGGCGCTCGATCCGGGCGGCAGGTCGATGCCCACGTCGCTCGGGCGATGCACGGCCGCCATCTGGGTAGGGGTGCTCATTCATGGATCTTAAGGCGCCGCGCCGATCTGCTGGGCCGCGGCAAAACGCCACGCCGGCCCTCCTATGGGGGTGAGGCTCGCGGGGCCGCCCGGCCAGGCCTTCAGGGCCTCGGCGGCTTCTCGAGGTGGCCGCCGAAGCCGTGGCGCATGGCGGAGAGCACCTTGTTCGCGAAGTCCGCCTCGCCGCGGGAGGAGAAGCGGGCGTGGAGGGCGGCCGAGAGCACCGGAGTGGGCACGCCCTCGTCGATGGAGGCGTGGAGGGTCCAGCGCCCCTCGCCGGAGTCCGAGACCCGTCCCCCGAAGTGCGAGAGGTCGGGATCGGCGAGGAGGGCCTGGGCGGTGAGGTCGAGGAGCCAGGAGGCGATCACGCTGCCCCGCCGCCACAGCTCGGCGACGTCGTCGAGGGCGAACCGGTAGCGGTACAGCTCGGGGTCGCGCAGCGGGGTGGTCTCGGCGTCGACGACGTGCTCCGACTCCCCCACCTCGGCGTGGCGCAGGATGTTGAGCCCCTCGGCGTAGGCGGCCATGATCCCGTACTCGATCCCGTTGTGGACCATCTTGACGAAGTGCCCGGCGCCGCTCGGCCCGCAGTGGAGGTAGCCCTGCTCGGCGGTGCCGCCTCGCCCATCGCGGCCGGGGGTGGGGGGCGCCGCCGATCGGCCCGGCGCCAGGGCGGCGAACAAGGGGTCGAGCCGCCCCACCGCCTCCGCCTCGCCTCCGACCATCAGGCAGTAGCCGCGCTCGAGCCCGAAAACCCCGCCGCTCGTGCCCACGTCGAGGTAGTGGAGGCCGCGCGCCTTGAGCTCGCGGGCGCGGCGGATGTCGTCGGCGTAATAGGAGTTGCCGCCGTCGACCACCGCGTCGCCCGCCGCGAGGCGCGGTGCCAGGTCGGCGAGGGCGCGGTCCACCGCAGCGGCTGGGACCATGAGCCAGACGGTGCGCGGCCGCTCGAGCTTCGCCACCAGGTCGTCGAGCGACGAGGCCCCGCTGGCTCCCTCGGTGGTGAGCGCGGCCACCGCCGGTTGCGAGCGGTCGAAGACCACGCAGGTGTGCCCGGCGCGCAAGAGGCGCCGCACCATGTTGGCACCCATCCGGCCGAGTCCGATCATCCCGAGCTGCATGTGCTCTCCCTTCCTTCGGGGTCAGGCGCGGGCCGAGGCCCTCGCGAAGTGCGCGGCGCCGAGGAGCGCAGCCCGGTCGTTGAGGATGAGCCGCACCGGCACCGCCTCCAGCATGGCGGCGAAGCGGCCCTTCTGCACGAAGGCGTCCCGGAAGGACCCGAGGAAGCGCTTGGCCCGCGCCGGCGCCGCCTTCTCCAGGCCGGCGTAGACCTTGGGCGCGATGCCACCGCCGACGAAGATCCCCCCGGTCGCCATGGTGCGCAGGGCGAGGTTCCCAGCCTCGGCGCCGTAGACCTGCAGGAAGATCTCGAGGGCCAGCTCGCACAGGGGGGAGCGCTCCTCGAGGGCGGCGCGGCTGATGGCGGGGGCGGGGTCGCCCTTTCCGAGCTCCTCCCTGAGCCAGGCCGGCTCCTCGCCCCGCCCGCTGTCGCGCAGGAACTGGTAGACGTTGACGAGCCCCGGGCCGGAGAGGATGCGCTCGTAGCTCACGTGCCCAAAGCGCTGGCCGAGGTAGCGGAGCAGCTCGATCTCCGCCTCGGTCCGCGGGGCGAAGTCAGCGTGGCCGGCCTCGGTGGCGAGGGCGGCGGTGGCCCCGCCGGCCGCCCCGCCGCGGACGAGGCCAGCCTCGCCCAGCCCGGTCCCGGCGGAGATGACCGCCACGTTGCCGCCCGGCGCGGGGGTACCCGGCTTCAGGACCGCCAGGTCCTCGGTGCCGAGGTGATCGACCGCCCAGGCGTTCGCCACGAGGTCGTTCACCAGGGCCACCGAGGGCAGGTGGAGCTCGGCGGCGAGGCGCACCGCGTCCACCCCCCAGGCGAGGTTCGTGACCTGGGCGCGCCCGGCGATGACAGCCCCTGCCACCCCGAAGCCGGCGCACTCGGGCTCGATCGAGCCGGCGGCGGCCAGGAAGCGCTTCAGGATGGCCTCGAGCGAGGGGTGCCCCCGGCTCGGGTAACTCTCCAGTCGAGACAGCGCCAGCGCCTCGCCGCGCGGCTCGAAGAGCGCGACCAGCGTCTTCGTTCCGCCCACGTCGCACGCCAGAATCATGCGCTCCTCCGATGTTGCGCTCTCCTAACACTCCTCGTTGCACCACTCCATGCCCCGAGGGGTCCGCGCCGGATGGCGGGCCGACGGGAGCGCCCCGAGGGCCCGGCCTGGAAGTGGTCCGCCTCGGATCGCCGGGAGCGGGGACGCGCCCGGCCCTCGTCCGCCCTCGCCCTCGCCACATGTACCACGCCCGGCGCTGCTGGTATCCTCTCGTTCGGATGAGGCGTATCCTTCTCGTCGACGACAGCCGGGGCGTGCGGCGCATGCTGGAGGCGAGCCTGCAGCCCTGGGGCTTCGAGGTCCGGCACGCCGAGAACGGGGCCCAGGCCCTCACCCTCCTCAAGACCACCAAGGTCGACCTCGTCTTCCTCGACATCAACATGCCGGTCCTGGACGGGCCGAGCCTGCTCCGCATCATGCGCAGCCAGGGCATCGAGGCCCCGGTGGTGCTCGTCACCTCCGGGGCGGCCTCGCCGGTGGTGGTCTCGACCGTCAAGCTGGGCGCGAGCGAGTTCGTCTCCAAGCCCTTCACGCCGCAGAAGATCCGCGAGGTGGTGGCGCGCGTGCTCGGCCTCGACCTCGCCCGGCTCCCCCAGTACAAGCCTCTCATCCTCCTGCAGTGTGCGGACGACGGGTTCGGCCAGCAGCTGCGGGGCCTCATCCCGGCCCACGCGCAGATCGACGCCGCTCCCCAGCTGGCCGAGGCGCTCGACCTCGCCGACCGCAAGCGCTACGACGCGGTGATCCTCGACGTCGAGGTCCTGGAGGCGGCCCCGCTGTTCCGGGCCCGCCAGCCGCTCGCCGGCGTCTTCGCGGTGGCCCCGGACTCGAAGACCCCGGCGCGCCTCGACGCCCCGGACGGCCCGCTCGACGGGCTCCTACCGCGCGAGATGACCGACGCCGTCGTGAAGGACCTGCTCTACGCCAACTTCCTGCGGCCGCTGGTCTTCGTCGAGGCGAGCGTGCTGCGCGTCTCCGGCTTCGAGGGCCCGCCGCAGTACCTCGCCACCTACTTCCGCCAGCTCGGCCGCATCATCAAGGACCGCGCCGAGCGCGAGGTGAGCGTGACCCCCGACGTCACCCTCGACCTCTCCAGGGTCCCGACCGAGCCGGACCACCTCGCCCCGCTCATCCAGGGCGTCGCGGCCCACCTCGAGTCGCTCGGGGCCGCGGCGGCCTTCCTGCTCTCGCGCGAGCAGCGCGGGCGCCTCGCCCAGCGCCCGGAGCTCGCGCGGGTGGTGCTCCTCGATCCGGAGTGAGAGCCGGCGTCGCTCTAGCGCGCCGGGAGCCTGAGCCCGAGGTCGATCATGGCGAGCAGGGCCTCGGCGTTGGCCCGCGCGTCGTGCACCGGGTCGTGGTCGTGGGCCGTCTTGCGCAGGTGCTTGAAGCTCGCGAAGCCGTCGCGCTGCATCCCGCAGTAGAGGTCGCCGATGCGGCGCCCGCTCCAGCCGAAGGGGTTCCGACCCAGGTAGGCGTGGAAGTACCAGTTGATGAACTGCCAGTCGAAGGCGAGGTTGTCGGAGGCGAAGACCGGTTTGCCCCTGGAGTTCTCGAGAAGCCAGCGCTCGAAGCGCGCCATCACCGGACCGGGTTCCTCGTACCGATCGTGCTCGGCGCGGGTGACCCCGCTCACCGCCAGCGCCTCCGGCAAGAAGCGCGTCGACACTGGCCGCACCTCCCCCTTGAAGGTTCGCGCCAGCGAGGGTTCCACCACCACCGCACCGAAGGAGACCATGGAGTAGAGCTGCGGCGCCGGGCCATCGGCCTCGACGTCCACCACGACGATCGACATGCCGAAGACTATGGCACGGCCGCTCGCGCCTCGTCCGGGGGAACGGCAGGCCGGTCCGGGGAGCGACCGGCGGTCGCGCGCGGGGAGGGCTCCTCGCTCGCCCCGGCGCGAGGCCGCCAGGCTCCGCGAGGGGCGCCCGGCGGGAGAAGGACGGCCGGCGAGCGCTCAGTGGCTCATCTTGAGGAAGTTCACCTCGATGCTCACCGAGACGCAGACGGTCAGGTTGGCCTGCCAGTCCACGGTGGGCGGGCTGCCGGTGAAGGTGAGGCTGTAGGGCAGGATGCCGCCGTTCGTGAGGGCCGGGAGGAGGTTCACGTTCTGGGTCGGGGTCATGAGGATGGTGTTGGGGTCCTTCACCGGGGGCGTCTGCGTGTAGTCGATGTAGTCGCCGGAGGCGACGCTCGGCAGCTGCACCGCCACCTGGGAGATGCCGCTCATGTCGGTGGTGCTGTCGATCTGGAAGGACAGCATGCTGATGGCGCCGGTGGTCCCGCTCTGGTCGAGCCCGGGGATCTGCGAACCGAGGTCGAACTGGCCCTGCCAGGTGACCGAGCCGGCCACGCCGGCCGGGGCCGCCGGGATGGTCTCGTTGGCCACCTGCACGCAGACCTGGGGGTCCTGGATCTGCGCGAAGAACAGGGGGTCGCCGCAGGCCGAGGCGAGGAGCGCGAGGGGGACGAGGAGGTGGGAGCGCACGGGGGCACCTCGAGGGCTAGTAGACGTAGAACATGAAGCCGGCCTTCACCGAAGGTATGCCAAGCCGGACGTTCGGGTCCGCCACGTAGGTGAGGCGGGAGCCGCCGCTCGCGGAGGCGGCCTGCGCGGCCTGGTTGGCGTTATTCACCGAGAGCCACACGCGCGAGAGCCCGCCGCGGATGAAGAAGACGAAGGTGCTGGGGGCGCCGAGCTCGAAGCCCGCCTGGGCGTTCACGAAGGAGTAGCCGACCTGCTCGAGCAGCGGCCGGATGCTGTCGTCCACCGTCGCGAAGTGGGCCACCTTGTCGAGGGCGTTGGCGTCGAAGTAGTGGCCGGCCTCGATCGCCAGCGAGGGCGCGATCCAGTAGTGCGGCTGGATGGAGACGCTCGCCAGGGCCCCGTACCCGATGTAGTTGTAGAGCAGGCCTCCGCCCAGGCGGAGGAACTTCAACGGACGGTAGAGCAGGGTGGCCGAGGCGCCGTTCGGCACCCCCACGTCGAGCGAGAGCCCGAAGCGGCGGTACCCGCGGGTCCGGGCGGCGACGGCCGGGGCCGGCGCCGCCAGCGTGGCCGGGATGGCGGTCGTGCCGGACGGCGGGGGAGGCAGCGGCACCGCCGCGTAGAGGGAGGGGCCGGCCGAGGCCAGAAGGGGCGCGGCGGCCGGCTCATCGCCGCGCACGGCGGCGGGGAAGGCGGCGAGGAGGAGGAGCCAGCGCCAGCTCGGGTGCCTCGGTCGCACGGGATTCGCCATCGGGGACTCCCTCGAGGACGGGACAGGCCGCCCTCGCGTCCCCTGTCTTGCAAGCAGCGTTCTTGGAGGCGGTCGCCCGGAGCGCCGCCGCAAGGCCGGCAAACCAAAGGGGAGGCGGCGCGGCCGCCAGGGCCGGCCGCCGTGGGTCGAAGGGCACATAGGTCGCGGGCCTTGGCCCAAAAACGGCGCACCGGGCCGGTGGGGGCGGGGTGGGGCGGCTGTTCACCCGCGAGGCAAAACGTGGTTCCCTGACGACCTCTCCACACCTGCGAGGCGACGTGACGACCCCGCTTCGACCCCGCCGCAGCGTGCTCTACGTCCCCGGCTCGAATGCGCGCGCGCTCGAGAAGGCGCGCTCCATCCCGGCCGACGCCCTCATCCTCGACCTGGAGGACGCAGTCGCCCCCTCCGCCAAGGACGAGGCGCGGGCCCGGGTCGGGGAAGCCCTGGCCGCCGGCGGCTACGGCGACCGGGAGATGCTGGTGCGGGTGAACGGCGAGGGCACGCCCTGGGCCGAGGCGGACCTGCGGGCCCTCGCGGCCGCCGGCGCCGACGGCGTGCTGCTCCCCAAGGTCGAGGGGGCCGCGCAGGTCCGTGCGGCCGAGGATCGGCTCCTCCGGGCGGGGGCTAGGGCGGACCTCGCCCTGTGGTGCATGATCGAGACGCCGCGGGGCGTCCTCGCCGCCGAGGCCATCGCCGGCGCCTCGCCCCGCCTGGCGGGGCTCGTGGCCGGCACCTCCGACCTCGTGAAGGACCTCGGGGCCCGCGCCTCGCCCGGGCGCCTGGAGGTCCTGACGAGCCTCGGGCTCATCCTCCTCGCCGCGCGCGCGCACGGCCTGTGCGCCCTCGACGGCGTCCACCTCGACCTCGCCGACGAGGAGGGCTTCCGGGCCGCCTGCCGCCAGGGACGGGACCTCGGTTTCGACGGCAAGACCCTCATCCACCCGCGCACCGTCCCGGACGCGAACCTCGCCTTCTCGCCCGGCGAGGAGGAGCTCCGCCTGGCGCGCCGCATCGCCGAGGCCCACGCGCAGGCGCTCGCGAGGGGCGAGGCCGTCGTGCTCGTCGACGGGCGGCTGGTGGAGGCCCTGCACGTCGAGAGCGCCCGCAGGCTGCTCGCCCTGTCGGAAGCGATCGCCAAGCGTGACGCAGCGCGCTAAGCTAGCCTCCGAGGGAGGACGAGCATGCCCAGCGAGACCGCGAGCGTAGGCTGCGAGGTCCTCGACGCGCAGCACGGCGCCATCGCGACGTTGCTCGAGCGGGTCCGGCAGCGAGTGGAGGCGAACGACCCGGACGGTACGGCCCGCACCGTGAACGCGCTCTGGGACGAGGTGGTCAACCACTTCACGACCGAGGAGGCGCTCATGGAGAGGTTCGCCTACCCCGAGCTCCCCGCCCACCGGGCGGCGCACCAGCTGTTCCTCGAGGACCTGAGGAGCCTCTCGGCCGATCTCCGCGCCGAGGGGCTCACCGCCGAGGTGGCGACCTGGGCCTGCCGGCGGCTCCCGGACTGGGTCACCTTCCACGTCGAGACGAACGACGTCCCGCTCGGGCGCTTCCTCGCCCGGCGAATGGGGGCGCGCCCCACGCCGAGCGGGCCTCCGGGGGGCCCTCCCGGGCGTCCGAAGCGCTCCGACGCTTGAGCCTCGCCCGTCAGCGCCTGCGCCGGGCGTAGGCCGCCCGCGCTGCCACGCTCACGATCTCCTCGGAGGGGAGGATGAGCGCGCTCAGGTGGCCTCCGTAGCAGCACCCGGTGTCGAGGCCCACGCAGCGCACCCCGGGGCAGGGCTCGTCGACCCGCGGCACGGTGAGCCCGTGCACGTGGTGGCCGTAGATGACGCTCTGCGGGCCGGACCAGCGCGTCGCCCAGGGGGCCGCCCCCGGCGGGAGCTGGTCCTCGTTGCGCGGATGCGCCAACGGCCGGCCGTCGTGGCCGATGAGCCGCATCCGGATCACCTCCTGGTGGATCTGCTCGTCGAGGGAAAGGTGGGGCGCGAGGCCGCCGTGGACCACCGCCCAGTGCTCGTCGAGCCGGAGGAGCGGCGGGAGGGCCACGAGCCAGGCGAGGTCGCGCTCGGAGAGCCTGCGGTGCTGGGCGAGCCGCTCCGCCGAGAGCGGCCGCAGGGGGTTGCGGTGACTCGGATCGGCCCGGTGCCAGGCCTCGTGACGCGCCCAGCGCAGGTGCCGGTCCTCGTGGTTGCCGAGCACCGAAGCCGCGCGCAGCTCGCGGGCCCGCCGCACGACGCCGACCGGGTCGGGGCCGCGGTCGAGCAGGTCGCCCACGAAGACCAGCCGGTCGAACCCCGGACGATACTCGACCACCCGCAAGAG
>DATJVF010000339.1:0-4853 GCA_035501995.1 Anaeromyxobacteraceae bacterium | reverse complement strand
CCGCATCATCGACCGCGGCATGGGGTACATCCCCGAGGATCGCCACTACGAGGGCATCGTCCCCTCCTTCACGGTGAAGGAGAACCTGGTGCTGAAGGACTTCGCCACCTCGCGCTTCAGCCTCGGGACCCTGCTCAACCTCGGCGCCATCGACCAGAACGCCAGCGCGCTGCGCGAGCGCTTCGACATCCGCTGCTCCTCGACGGCGGTGGCGGCCGGCTCGCTCTCTGGCGGCAACATCCAGAAGGTGATCCTGGCCCGGGAGCTCGCCCGCGCGCCCAAGGCGCTCGTGGCCGTCTACCCCACCCGCGGCCTCGACATGGGGGCGGAGGAGTTCATCCACGGCCAGCTCCTCGCCCTGCGGGCGGCCAAGGCGGGCATCCTCCTCATCTCCGAGGAGCTCGAGGAGATCATGAACCTCTCGGACCGCATCGCCGTCATCTACAAGGGACGGATCCTGGAGACCCTCCCCTCGCGGGAGGCCACCCGCGAGAAGCTCGGCCTGCTCATGGCCGGGGTGGCCCATGGGTAGGCGCTTCAAGCTCCTCTACGCCGGGGCGGTGGTGCTCGTCGCCACCCTCGCCGCCACCGCCGCCGCGGCGCTGGTGCTCTCGGCCATCGGGGCGCGCCCCCTCGCCACCTTCGCGGTCATCTTCACCGGGCCGCTGCACGACCTGTTCGGGGTGACCGAGATCCTGGTGCGGGCGGTGCCGCTCATCCTGGTGGCCCTCGGCATCGCCATCTCCTTCAGGAGCGGCATCCTCAACATCGGCGCCGAGGGGCAGATCATGATCGGCATCCTCAGCGGGACCGCGGTGGCGCTCGCGCTCGCCGGGCTGCCGCGCCTCCTCCTCCTGCCGCTCTGCCTCCTCGCCGGGGCGGTGGGGGGGGCGCTGTGGGGAGGGATCGCCGGCGTCCTGCGGGCGCGGCTCGCCGTGAACGAGATCCTCTCCACGGTCATGCTGAACTACATCGCGGCCCAGCTCTACACCTTCCTCCTGCGCGGCCCCATGATCGACCCCAACGAGCTCATGACCGGCTCGGGGACGCCGCAGTCGATGCGGCTGCCCCGCGCCGCCTGGCTCGACCGGCTGGTCCCGGGGACCCGCCTCCACAGCGGGCTCCTCCTCGCCCTCGCGCTCGCCTTCCTGGTCTGGTTCCTGCTGTGGAGGACCACCCTCGGCTTCAGGATGCGGGCGGCCGGAGCCGGGAGCAAGGCCGCCCGCTACGCCGGGATCGAGGTCGAGCGCTCGCTCGTCATGGCCATGCTCTTCGCCGGCGGCTTCGCCGGCCTCGCCGGCGCGGTCGAGGTGACGGGCGTCCACCATCGCGCCATCGAGGCCATCTCGGGCGGCTACGGCTTCGCCGGGATCGTGGTGGCGCTCTTCGGCGGGCTCCACCCGGCCGGCATCGTGCCGGCCGCCGTCTTCTTCGGGCTGCTCCTCGTCGGGGCCGACATGACCCAGCGCTCGGCGGGCGTGCCGGCCAACATGATCCTGGTCCTGCAGGGGGTGGTCATCCTGGCCATCGTCTCGGCCAAGATGTACCTCGCGAACCCCTACGCCCAGGACCGGGCGGCCCGCCTGCTCCGCAGGGCGGGTCTGCTGCGCGCGGAGGGCGACGTCCCCTCGGGAGCCGGGCCATGAGCGGGCACATGCTGTACGACATCCTGTCGCTCGGCGTGCCGTTCTCGGTGGCGCTGCTGCTCGCCGCGCTCGGCGAGATGTTCAACCAGCGGGCCGGGGTCTTCAACCTCGGCTGCGACGGCATCATGAGCCTCGGGGCCTTCCTGGGCTTCTTGCCGCCCTACCTTCTGCGGGGGAGCGCCCACGCGTCCCTCGCCAACCTGGGCGGGTTCGCGGTGGCCGCGGCGGCGGGCGCGCTCATGGGGCTCCTCTTCGCGCTCGTCACGGTCTCCTTCCGCGCCCCCCAGGGCATCGCCGGGATCGGTCTGCAGATGCTCGGCTGGGGCATGGCGGGGACCATCTTCCGCCACTTCATCGGCGGGGTGACCGGCGTCGAGGGGGTCTCGGCCTGGCCCATCCCCCTCCTCTCGCGCATCCCCTACCTGGGCGGCATCCTCTTCAACCACAACCCGGTCGTCTACCTCGCCCTCTGCGCGGTGCCGGCGAGCTGGTTCTTGCTCATGAAGACCCCCTGGGGCCTGCGGGTGAGGGCGGTCGGGACCCATCCCCGCGCGGCGGACACCATGGGCACGAGCGTCATCCGGGTGCGCTACCAGGCGCTCGCGCTGGGGGGCGCCATGGCCGGTCTGGGCGGGGCGTACCTGTCGCTGTGCCAGGCCAAGATGTTCGCCGACGACCTCGTGGCCGGGCGCGGCTTCATCGCGGTGGCCCTGGTCTATTTCGGGCGCTGGAGCCCGTTTGGGATCCTGGGGGGCGCGCTCCTCTTCAGCCTGGCCCAGGCGCTGCAGCTCTCGATCCAGGTGGGCGGCATCAAGTTCCCTTATGAGTTTGCGGTCATGCTGCCCTACCTGATGGTGATCCTGGTGCTCGCCCTCGCCCGCAGGTCCCGCATGCTCGGCCCGGCTGCGCTCGGCCGGCCCTACGATCGCGAGATGCGGGTCTAGCGCCCTTCGCTGCGATGGCGAAGCTCGTCCCCATCCCGTTCGGCCTCCTCGTCACCCGGCTCTTCGGCGAGCTCGAGCGCCGGCAGACCATCTTCGACCTGCCGGCCCGCCGCTTCTTCGCGAGGGACCCGGCGCGGGACTATTCGGTGGAGGTCCACGGGCACCGGGCCTCGACCCCCCTCGGCCCGGCGGCCGGGCCGCACACCCAGCTCGCGCAGAACATGGTCCTCTCGTGGCTCGTCGGCGGCCGCGTCCTCGAGCTCAAGACCGTCCAGGTGAAGGACGACCTGGTCATCGCCCGGCCCTGCATCGACATGCGCACGGTGGGCTTCAACGTCGAGTGGTCGCAGGAGCTCACCCTCGCCGAGTCGCTCGAGGAGTACGTGAAGGGCTCGATGCTCATCGCCATGCTGCGGGCCTCGGGCGTGGCGCCCTCGGCGGGCGACACCGTCCTCGACATGAGCGTCGGCTACGACCTCGCCGGCATCCGCTCGGAGCGGGTGGGCGCCTTCCTGGCCGGGATGGCCGACGCGCGGGGCCTCCTGGACCGGCTGCGCCGGGAGATCCCGCCCCCCTTCGCGCGCCTGCGCGACCTCGACTACCCGACCACCCTCTCCGACACCCTCACCCTCTCCACCTTCCACGGCTGCCCGCCGAACGAGATCGAGCGCATCTGCGCCTTCCTCCTCGAGGAGGCGGGCCTCCACGTGGTGGTGAAGCTCAACCCGACCCTGCTCGGCGAGGAGGAGCTCCACGCCATCCTCCACGAGCGTCTCGGCTACCGCGAGCTCGGCGTGCCCGGCCCCGCTTTCGCGAAGGACGCCCGCTGGGAGGAGGTGGTGGGGTTCGTCGAGCGGCTCTCCGCGCGGGCCCGGGCGGCCGGCCGCGGCTTCGGGGTGAAGTTCACGAACACCCTCATCGTCGAGAACCGCGAGCGCTTCCTCCCCGCCTCGGAGAAGGAGATGTACCTGTCGGGCCCGCCGCTCCACGCGCTCGCCATCGCGCTGGTGCGGCGCTTCAGGCGGACCTTCGGCGACGCCCATCCCATCTCGTTCTCGGGAGGGATCGACGCCGCCAACTTCCCGGACGCGGCGGCGCTCGGCTTGAGGCCCGTCACGGTGTGCACCGATCTCCTGAAGCCGGGGGGGTACGGGAGGGCCTCGCGCTACTTCGGCGAGCTCCAGAGCCGCATGAAGGCCGTCTCCGCCACGGACCTCGAGACCTTCGGCCTCCTCGCCTACGGAAAGGCCGAGGAGGCCCTCCTCGCGCTCGCGCTACCGGAGGAGACGGCCCTCTCCTGCCGCCGGGCCCTCCGGGAGGGCTCGGACCTGCGCGCCGCGGCCGGGCCGGCCTTCTCCCGCTGGGTCTCGGAGGCGCGGCTCCGCGGCACCGAGGCCTACGTCGATCGGGTGCTCGAGAACCCGCGCTACGCGGCGAGCCACAACGCCGTCCCGCCGAAGAAGGTGGGGAGCCGGCTCAAGCTCTTCGACTGCCTCACCTGCGACAAGTGCATCCCGGTCTGCCCGAACGACGCCAACTTCACCCTGGCCGTGCGGGGCGGCGACATCCCGGTGGAGAGGCTCGTGCCCACCGAGGCCGGGTTCGCGCTCGAGCGCTCGGGGGTCCTCGTCTTGAAGCAGCCCCGCCAGATCGCGAACCAGGCCGACGCCTGCAACGACTGCGGCAACTGCGACGTCATGTGCCCCGAGGACGGCGGGCCCTACCTCCTGAAGCCCCGCTTCTTCGGCTCGGTCGAGGCCCTCCTCGCCTCCCCCGCGCTCGACGGGATGGCCTTCGAGCGCAAGGGTAGCCTGCTCGCCATGCACGCCCGCTTCGAGGGACGCCTGTTCGTGGTCGAGAGCGGGGGGGAGAGCCTCCGCTACCGGGGCGAGGGGTTCGAGGTCTCGCTCGACCTCAAGGACCCGGCGGGGACCGCGAGCGGGCGCGCCGAAGGCCCGGTCGACCTCACCTGGCTCCGCATCATGGAGCGGGTCAGGGAGGCCCTCGTCCGGGAAGGCCCGGTGAGCTACGTGGGCGCGGCCCTCGCGTAGCGCCGCCCACCACTGGCGTTGCGCGGCGAATGCGCACCGCCTGTCCGATCGGGGTGCAAGGCGCGCGAAAGGGGCGCGTGCGTGGCCCCTTGGGGCCGTCACACATTCGTCAAATTTTTCGCGTCGGTTCCTGGACTTGGCGTGCAAGCGCCCGTGAAGAGGCACGGAGTGCTTGCGTTCGCTTGCCTGGCGTGCGACATGCAGACCCTCAC
>DATJVF010000338.1:0-5038 GCA_035501995.1 Anaeromyxobacteraceae bacterium | reverse complement strand
CCTCGGCGGCGAGGTGCTCGATCACCTCGATGAGCGTGATGCAATCGAACCGCTCGTCGAGCGCGCGAAGGTGGGTGATCGACTCGACGCGCTCAAACCGGCGGAACGTGGTCCCGTAGCGCGCGGTCGCGTACGCCACCTGTGTCGGGAGGATGTCGATGCCGAGCTGCCGGGTGAACCGCGCCGGATCGGCCATCGACAAAAAGCTCCCGGCGAAGCAGCCGACGTCGAGGATCGCCTGGCCCGGGCGCGCCGGAAGGTAGTCGAGGACGCGCTCGAACTTCGAGAGGTGCCACAGGCGTCGTATCCGGTTCCCTTCGTGAAGGATCCGGTCGTAATGGCCCTCTGGGATGGCCGAGTAGTCGAACCCGGAACTCGGGCCGACCCCAGCAGGCTGGGCGTCTGCGGCAAGCTGCGACTCGGGGAGGGCCATGGTGGCGCGCCCCTCTTCTACCACGCCGTGCCGCTCAATTCTGCCCGGGGAGGCTAGGGAGGCGCCTCGCTGGCCTTTGCGACGCTGTCGTACACGGCGAGGTCCGCCGCGGAGAAGGCGCAGAAGATGACCTTCTCCGGAACGGCGTGCGTCGAAAGGAATCGCCGCACCTCGCCGACCGCGATGCGCGCCGCCCGATCGATCGGGAAGCCGTAGGCGCCGGTGGAGATGGAGGGAAAGGCGAGCGTGTGGAGCCCGTGCTCGGCGGCGAGGGCGAGGGCCCGCGTGTAGCAGCTCCGCAGGAGGCCGTCCTCGCCCTCGCGGCCGCCTCGCCACACCGGCCCCACCGCGTGCACGACGTGGCGGGCCCTGAGCCGGTGGCCGCCCGTGAGCTTCGCCTCGCCCGGACGGGCCCCTCCGAGCTTGCGGCACTCCGCCAGGAGTTCCGGTCCAGCCGCGCGGTGGATGGCTCCGTCGACCCCGCCCCCTCCGAGCAAGGTGGGGTTGGCGGCGTTGACGATGGCGTCCACGGGGAGGAGCGTGATGTCGCTCTGCAGGATCTCGATCCGGCCGGCCGCGTAGGTGGCCATGCCGAGAGACTACCCGACCGCAGTGGAGGGTGCGAGGGCCGCACCGGGTTCCCTCCGGCGCGTCCGCCTCAGGCGGGGTCGCCGGCGGGGACTGGCACCTCGGCCTCGCGCGGCCGCGCGAGGAGCGTGCAGAGGCTGAAGGCGACGAGCGCCATGCCGGCGAGGCCGTATTGCCGGTACCGGAGGAGGGTCATGGCCGCGTCCTCGAAGAGGTGGAAGGGCAGGACGAGGAGGTCGAGGGCGTTCAGGGCCGCCACCCCGAGCGCGCCAGCCGTCGCCGCCCGGCGCAGGGCGAGCGAGGGGGCCGACCCGGCGGCGACCGCCAGGGCGCCGGCCAGCGGGAGCACCACCACCAGGTTGGTGTTCCAGCCGAGGGGCGAGAGGAAGGCCCCGAGGTAGAAGGAGTAGCCGACGAGCGCGAAGCGGGCGCGCTCGGGCTCGGCGCGGCTCATCCGGGCGTAGAGGGCGAGACCGGCGACCGCGGCGGCCAGGGCGAGCCCGGCGATCGCCGCGGCGAAGCGATGGGTCCCGGGCGGCGCGAGGTAGGTGCAGGCGAGGGCGAACGCGCTCTGGTTGAACTCCCAGCAGACGAGGGCGGGTGTGGACTGGCTGAGGGTCGTGAACCAGGCCCTGAGCTGCGAAAGGCCTCCCGACAGGCCGTAGCGCAGCGCGCCGAGCGTGAGCCACAGGAAGGCCCCCCCTGCCAAGCCGGCGAGTCGCCTCCACTGCCTGAGCACGGTCACCGCGAGGAAGAGCACCAGGAAGGGGGGCTTCACGAGGCAGGCCAGCGCCCACAGGGCCCCCGACCAGAACGGCCGCCCGTCGGCCTGCGCCTCGGAGAGGACGAGCAGGCCGAGCACGAGTCCGTCGGTCTGCCCGAGCCAGAAGAGGTGCCCGTAGTAGGGCGCCGTCATGGCGAGCCAGAGCAGCGTCCCCTTGAGACCCGGGGCGCCGAGATGGCGCGTCGCCCAGCGCAGGACGCCGAGGAGGGCGAGGAGCGAGAGGAGGTTCAAGGCGAGCCAGCCGAGGCGCTCGGGGAGGAGGGAGAAGGGCGCGAAGAAGGCCGCCGCGACCGGCGCATACTTGAAGGAGAAGAACTCGGTCGCCCGGTAGAGGTCCTCGCCGGCGAGATAGCGCGCCCCGGCGCGACGGAAGACCGCGTAGTCGATGGCGGTGCCCTTGGGCGCGAGCAGGAACAGGACGAGGACGATGGCCGCGAAGAGGAGGGCCGCTGGCACGAGGGCGTCGCCATGCCCGGGACCCCCTGCGCCCCGAGCGGCCCCTTCCTCCGTTCGAACCTCGGCTTCCACCGGCGGCGGCCTCCCGTGGCGCCGCAGTATAGCGGCTGCTTGCCAGGCGGTGAACGCGGGTCCCCTCCGCCGCTGCTCCCGGAGGCGCCCTGTAGTAGCGTGTCGGCGCATGGACGGGACGACGAGCCGCCGCTCGGTGCCGGCCCGCGGGCTCGCCCTCGGCTGTGCCCTCGGCCTGGCGGTGGGCGCCGCGGCGAGCTGGCTGCGCTTCGCGCTCACCGGTACCCTGGTCCTCGACACCGGGTCGCCCGCCTACCTCGTGGCGGCGCTCCTCCTCGGAGGCGGCCTCGCCCTCTCTGGCGTCTGCGCCCTGCGCCTCGCCCGGAAGGCGAGCGCGCTCGAGCCGCGAACCCTCCTCGGCCTGGCGGTGCTGGTGCAGCTGTGCGCCTTCCCGGCGCTGGCCCTCACCTCCCGCGACCTCTTCTCCAACCTGGCCTACGGCGAGCTGCAGCGGCTCGGCCTGAACCCCTACCTCCACGGTCCGCGAGCGGCCGGCCCGGAGCTACTCCGGGACCTCGTCGCGCCGCGCTGGCTCGACACGCCGACCGCCTACGGTCCCATCCTCTCCGCGCTCGGTCGGCTCGCCGCGGCGGCCGGGGCCGCGCTCGGGTCGCCTGTGTGGGGGGCGGGCGCCGCCTTCAAGCTCGCCATGGTCCTCTGTAGCCTCGCGACCCTCCTCCTCGCCAAAGGGGCGCTCGAGAGGCGCGGGGGCGAGGGGCGCGAGGGGTTCGTCCTCCTCGCCTTCGGCCCGCTCCTCGCCTGGGAGGTGTCGGGGCAGGCCCACAACGACGGCGTGCTCGTCCTCGCCCTCATGGCCTTCGTCTTTGCCGCGGAGCGCGGGCGCGAGCTCCCGGCGGTCCTGGCCCTCGCCCTGGGGGTGGTCTCCAAGGTCGCGGCGGCCCCCCTGCTCGTCTTCTACCTCCTCCTCATCTACCGCCGCTCGCCCGGCCGTGCGCTCCTCCTCGGGCTCGCGGCGGCGGCCCTCTGTGCGCTGGCCTTCGCGCCCTACTGGCACGGCCTCGCCTCGCTGCGCGGGCCGGGCGCCACCCTGGGCGGCGACGTCCACCGCCACGCTCACTCGCTCGCCGACCTTCTCGGCCTCGTCCTCGAGCCCTTCGCCCCGCGGGCGGCGGCGGTGGCCTACCGGCTGTGCTGGGTGGGCTCGCTCATGGCCTGCGCGGCGGTGTTCGTGCGCGCCCTCCTGCGCGCGAGGAGCCTCGAGGGCATCGTGCACGAGGCGCTCGCCCTCCTGCTCGTCTACTGCCTCACCGTCCCCTGGTTCCAGCCCTGGTACGCCACCTGGATGCTGCCCCTCCTGGCCGTGGAGCGCGCCCCGGGCTTCCGCCGGCTGGTCGGCGTCTACACCGTGCTCACGGTGGTGCAGTGGGCGCTGCCCCTCGACCCGGTCAGCACGGTGGCGGTGAACGTCTGGACCGCGATCGCCTGGCGGCGGCTCCCGCACCGCCCGCCCGAGCCCGGGCCGGCGCCGGCCTAGAGCGAAAGGGCCCTCTCCGCGGTCTGCCCGCGGCCGGCCGGTGCTCTCCGGAGAACCCCAGGCTCAGGTCGGCTGGGCCGGCTGCTCGGGAGCGAGGGGGCTCGCCTCTCCCGGCGCGCCGGCGGCCTCCCGTCCGGCGGCGGGGGCCGGTGGGAGCTCGACCCGGCGCGGCCAGGCCTCGAGGGGCTCGACGGCCTCTAGCTCGTGACCGACGCGAGCCGCTCCGAGTTCGCCCAGGCGGCGGGCCGAGACGAGCACGCGCGACTCGAACGCCCCCACCGCTCGGTTGTAGGCCTCGACCGCCCCCGCGAGCTCCTGGCCCAGGCTCGCCACGTGCCCGGACAGGCCGCACAGGCGCTCGTGGAGCTCGCGGCCGAGCTCGCTCACCTCCCGGACGTTCTCGGCGGCTGCGTCCTGCCGCCATCCGTAGGCCACCGCGCGCAGGAGGGCGACGAGGGTGGTGGGGGTGGCGAGGATGACGTTGTGCGCCAGGCCGACCTCGATGAGGTCGGGGTCTTGCTCCAGAGCGGCCGAGAAGAAGCTCTCGCCCGGCAGGAACATCACCGTGAACTCGGGCGAGGGCTGCAGGTCCTCCCAGTAGGCCTTGCGCGCGAGCGAGGCCATGTGGTCGCGGACCGCGCGGGCGTGGTCCTTGAGCCGGGCCTGCCGGATCTCCTCGGTGGGGGCGTCCGCGGCGTCGAGGTAGGCGGCGAGGGGGGCCTTGGCGTCCACCACCACCTGCCGGCCCCCGGGGAGCTTCACCACCAGGTCCGGTCGCCGCGGGCCGGCCTCGCCCGCCAGGGTCTCCTGCTCGACGAAGTCGCAGCGCGCCTCCATCCCGGCCATCTCGACCACCCGCCTGAGCTGCAACTCCCCCCAGCGCCCCCGCACCGCCGGCGCGCGCAGGGCGCGGGCGAGGTTCGTCGCCTCCCGGCGCAGGAGGGTCTGGCCGTCCGCGAGCGCCCGCACCTGTTCGCGCAGCTCAGCGTAGGCTCCTACGCGCGCCCGCTCGAGCTCGGCGAGCCGGTCGTCGAGGCGGCCCAGGCTCTCCCGCACCGGCGTCACCACCTCCTTCACGGCGAGCTGGCGACGCTCGAGATCGCCCTGGGTGCGCGCGCGGTAGTCGTCGAGGGTCGCCCGGGCGAGCGCCATGTAGGAGCTCTGGAGCGCGGCCTGCTCGCCGGCCCGGCGAGCGTCCGCCGCCGAAAGG
>DATJVF010000337.1:0-11995 GCA_035501995.1 Anaeromyxobacteraceae bacterium | reverse complement strand
CCTCGCCGTCGCCTTGGCCGGCCTGGCGGTCGCCTCGGGGTTCGGGGTGGCGAAGGCCCTCGTCGCCCTCGCCCGCTCGCCGGCGCTCGCCCTGCGCGCGGTCCGCTTCTCTGGCCTCGAGCACGCCACCGCCGACGAGCTCCTCGCGCTCTGCCCGGTGAAGCCCGGCCAGAACCTCTTCACCGTCGACGCCGGCCAGGTCGAGGCGGCGCTCCTGCGCCACCCCTGGGTGCGGGCGGTCGAGGTCCACCGCCGCTGGCCGCCGGCCCTGGAGGTGAAGGTGCGCGAGCGGAAGGCGGCGGCGCTGGTCGAGCTCTCCGGCCTGTACCTCGTCGACGAGGAGGCGAAGGTCTTCAAGCGCGCCGAGGTGGGGGACGGGCTCGACCTGCCGGTCGTGACCGGCCTCTCGCGCGGCGACTACCTCCAGCGCCCGGGCGAGGTCGAGCCGCTCCTCTCGGGGGCGCTCGCCCTGGCGCGCTCCTGGCGCCAGGACGGCTCCGACGCGCTCGCCCCGCTCGCCGAGATCCACCTCGACCCGGATGGCACCACCCTCTACCTGGGGGCGGAGGGCACCGAGGTGCGGCTCGGCGCGGGCGACCTGTCGCAGAAGCTCGGCCGGCTCGAGCGGGTCCTTTCGGCGCTCCGCGCTGACGGGAAGGTGGCGCGGGTGCTCCACCTCGACAACCGGCTGCACCCGTCCTCGGTGGCGGTGGAGCTCGCCACCCCGGAAACACTGGCAGTGGAGGGTGAGAGGTGAGGTGCAGGGATCCCCGCGCCTGAACGGCCGCCGGAGGCGGCGGCCCTGACGGCGCGGGGAGGGCGCGGGGGACTCTTCCCCCGGCCCGGTGGGAGGCCCGAGAGGGCCTTGAAGGGCGAAGCGCGACTGCGCCAACTCGCCCGGAGGTGGTGGACATGGCGAAGAGCGGAGAGATCCTGGTCGGCCTGGACATCGGGACCACCAAGATCTGCGCCATCGTCGGGGAGACGACCGACGGGGGCATCGACATCATCGGGATCGGAACGCATCCCTCGAAGGGCCTGCGCAAGGGGGTGGTCGTCAACATCGACGCCACCGTGGCCTCGATCAAGCGGGCCATCGAGGAAGCCGAGCACATGGGGGGGTGCGAGATCTCCACCGTCTACACCGGCATCGCCGGCGGGCACATCAAGGCGTTCAGCTCGCACGGGGTGGTGGCGGTGAAGGACAAGGAGGTGCGCCAGACCGACGTCGACCGGGTCATCGACCAGGCCAAGGCGGTGGCCATCCCGCTCGACCGGGAGGTGATCCACGTCCTGCCGCAGGAGTTCGTGGTGGACGACCAGGACGGCATCAAGGAGCCGGTCGGGATGAGCGGGGTGCGGCTCGAGGCGAAGGCGCTCATCGTCACCGGCGCCGTCTCCTCGGCCCAGAACATCATCAAGTGCGCCCAGCGCACCGGCCTCAACGTGGCCGACATCGTGCTGCAGCCGCTGGCCTCCTCGCTGGCGGTGCTCTCCGAGGACGAGAAGGAGCTCGGGGTGTGCCTGGTCGACATCGGGGGCGGCACCACCGACATCGCCATCTTCGGCAACGGCGCCATCGCCCACACCGCGGTCCTGGCGCTCGGGGGCAACCACCTCACGAACGACGTGGCGGTCGGTCTGCGCACCCCCACCCACGAGGCCGAGCGCCTCAAGAAGCAGCACGGCTGCGCCATGGCCTCGATGGTGGACAAGAGCGAGACCATCGAGGTGCCGAGCGTGGGCGGCGGCCCGCCCCGGGTCCTCTCCCGCCACATCCTGGCCGAGATCGTCGAGCCGCGGGTGGAGGAGATCTTCATGCTGGTCCAGCACGAGATCCAGAAGTGCGGGATGGAGGAGCTGCTCGCCTCGGGGGTGGTCATCACCGGCGGGTCGACGCTCCTCAACGGCATGGCCGAGATGGCCGAGGAGGTGCTCGGCATGCCGGTCCGCCGCGGGGTGCCGCGGAACCTGGGGGGCCTCGTCGACGTGGTCAAGGGCCCGCAGTTCGCCACCGCGGTGGGGCTCGTGCTCTACGGCGCCCGGCAGGCCCAGATGAGCCCCCAGTTCAAGATCCGCGACGACAACGTCTACCGCAAGGTCCGCCACCGCATGCAGAAGTGGCTGGGAGAGATCTTCTAGGGGCCCGCGGCCTCCTCAACAAGGGGACGAGAGAACATGATCGAGCTGAACGACAGGAACGAACCGGGCGCCCGCATCAAGGTGATCGGGGTAGGCGGCGGGGGCGGCAACGCCATCAACACCATGGTGGCGGCCCGGCTGGACGGGGTGGAGTTCATCGCCGCCAACACCGACCTTCAGGCCCTCGCCGCCAACAAGGCCGAGGTGAAGATCCAGCTCGGCAAGTCCGCCTCGCGCGGGCTGGGCGCCGGGGCCAACCCCGACCGCGGCCGCGAGGCGGCGCTCGAGGCGCGCGACACGCTCGCCGAGGCCCTCGCCGGCGCCGACATGGTGTTCGTCACCGCCGGCATGGGCGGCGGCACCGGCACCGGCGGCGCCCCCATCGTGGCCGACGTGGCCAAGCAGGCGGGGGCCCTCACGGTGGGGGTGGTCACCAAGCCCTTCCTCTTCGAGGGGAACCGGCGCCGCAAGCAGGCCGAGCAGGGCCTCGCCGAGCTCAAGGCGGCGGTCGACACCCTGATCGTCATCCCCAACCAGCGGCTCATCTCGGTGGCCGGCGAGAGCGTCTCCCTCGCCGACGCCTTCAAGCGCGCCGACGAGGTCCTCCTCCACGCCGTGCAGGGCATCAGCGACATCATCACCGTGCACGGCCTCGTCAACGTCGACTTCGCCGACGTGCGGACCATCATGTGCGAGCAGGGCATGGCGCTCATGGGCACCGGCCGCGCCACCGGCGAGCGGCGCGCGGTGGAGGCCATGCAGGCGGCCATCAGCTCGCCGCTCCTCGAGGACGTGGCGCTCGACGGGGCCACCGGCCTCCTCGTCAACATCACCGGCGGCCCCTCGCTGCGGCTCCACGAGGTGAACGAGGCCATCACCATGGCCCAGACCGCCAGCGACCCCGACGCCAACATCATCTTCGGGAGCGTGGTCGACGACCGCATGGGCGACGAGATCAAGATCACCGTCATCGCCACCGGCTTCGCCCAGAAGGAGGTCCCCATCCGCCTGGTCCAGCGCGCCCAGGTCGCCGTGCCGGCGGCCCTGAGCCCGCGCCCGAACCTCACCCCGGCGCCGGCCGGGGTGGCGGCGGCGCCGGCCGCCCCGGCCGAGGCGCCCCGGCGGGAGCCGGTCCCGGTGCGGGTGGCCGCCGCGCCCCCGAGGCCGCCACCGCTCCCGGCCCGGACCCGCGAACGTCACCCGGAGTCCTACAAGCCCGGCGAGGAGGACCAGTACGACATCCCGGCCTTCCTGCGCCTGCGCGGGGGCCAGGGCGGGCAGCCGGAGTAGGGCCCCGAGGGCCCTGGCGCGCGGCCGGCCACTCCGCGCGCCGCCTCCAGGCGGGCCCGGTAGTCCGGGTCGGCGATGAGGGAGCTCGCGAGCGCGTCGCCGAGCCTCTACCCGTGGCCGCTCGGGAAGGCCAAGCCTGGCGCCACCGCCGGCGCGATCCGGGGGTCGGCGTCGCAGGGTCGCACCCGCGCGCAGCGCGCCTTCAGGGGCCCGTAGGCGGCGTGCGCCTCCCCTCGGCGCGAACGACGAGGGCCCGGGTGAGCGGGCGGTCCGAAAGGACCTTCTCCCCGAGGACGTCCGCGAAGCCCTCGGGCGTGAGGTCGACCTCGGCGCGGGCCCGGCCCACCTCCTCCTCGGTGCGCCTGCGCTCTACCCACAGCACGATGGCGAGGTCCGGCTCGAGCCCGGCCGGCCCCGGCGCCGGGCAGGGACCGGCCGCGCTCGAGGGACCCTCAGCCGGGAGGGAGGGGGCGAGTTCCCGGGCCGGCATGGCGCAGACGAGGCCGGCCGCGAGGAGGAGGGTTGAGGGAAGGGCGCGCGCTCATGCGCCCATCCTGCCAACGTCGGGCGGGCGCGGGGCCCTCAGTGCAGGCCGGGCCCGGGGGCTTCCACCGAGAGCGCGCGCTCGCGGGCGGCGTAATAGCGCGCGAGGTCACCCTGAGAGACGAGGCCCAGGAGGCCCCGCCGGCCCACCACCAGGAGGTAGCGGGCGCGGCGGGCGCGCAAGAGCGCCTCCACCTCCTCCACCGGCGCCTCGAGGGGCACCCGCGCCACCGGGGCCGCCATGACCTCGCTCACCCTGGCGAGGAGCGGGTCGAGCCCGGCCGCCACGGTGCGCAAGGCCACCTCGCGCTCGGAGATGAGCCCCAGGACCTCGCTCCCGCGCACGACCACCAGGCACCCCACCCGGCGGTCTCTCAGGATCCGGCAGGCCTCGGCCACGGTGGTCTCGGGCGCGCAGGTGTAGACCACCGCGCTGTTCTTCGCGGCGAGGAGGTCGCGGGCGGTGGCGTCGAGCGGAGAGGGCACCCTGTCTCCGTTATACCGGAAGATGGGTCGTCCTGTCCAAGCGAGCGGAGGGAGCGCCGGCGCCGCCTTCCCGGGCGGGGCGGCGCCGGCCTCTCGGCCCGTCAGTGCTGGCGCGCGAGGAGCCCGTCGCTGCGGGCCGAGAGCTCGCTCGTCCTCGCCAGGAGGGCCTGCACCTCGGCGTAGAGGGCCTCGGCCTCGGCGTCCCGCCGCGGGCGGCCCCCGCGCACCGGCAGCTCGCCGAGGCGGGCCAGGAGGTCGGAGGCCTTGAGGAGGTGCTGGTGGGCGAGGAGGAGGTCGCGGCCGAGGCGCGCCCCGGCCCGGGTGTAGATGAGCCCGGTCTGGAAGAGGCGGGCGAGCGCCTTGCGGTTCGTCTCCAGCACCGCCTGGAGCCGCGCTTGGTACTCGCGCAGCCGCCGGTCGCCCCGCGCGTCGGCGAGGTCGACGACGACCGCCGTCCATTTCGTTCGTGGCCCGGGACGCGGCGTACCGTTCATCCTCCCGGGGCCGAATGGTAGGGCCGCCTCGTCGCCCGGGTCAAATGGGCGCGGGCGACGAGTGGGTCGCGCCCTCTTGACTTCTGCGTGACGATGGGGGCGCGGCCGAAGGCACCCCTCAGGCGGTGGCGGCGCGCACCAGCTCCTCGACCCGGGCGAGGGCCCGCTCGAGGCCCGAGGGGTCGGGTCCGCCGGCCTGGGCCAGGTCCGGCTTGCCGCCGCCCTTGCCCCCGACGAGCTTGGCGGCCTCCTTGATGAGGTCGCCGGCCTTCACCTTCGAGGAGAGCTCGCGCGTCACCGCCACCAGCAGCACCGCCTTCCCCTCGTGCTCGCTGCCGAGGGCCACCACCCCGCGGCCGAGCCGGTCCCGGAGCTTGTCGGCGAGCTCGCGCAGCGCCTGGCCGTCGCCCTCCACCCGGGCGGCGAGGACGTTCACGCCGTTCACCTCGCGAGCCTGGGCGGCGAGGTCCCCCGAGCGCGCGCTCGCCACCTGGCCCTTGGCCTCCTCGAGGGCCCGCTCGAGCTCGCGCACGCGCCGCTGCGCGGCCTCCACCTTGGCGGCCACCTCGAAGGCCCCCGACTTGAGGAGCGCCGCGGCGCGCCGGAGCTCCTCCTCGGTGCGCTGCGCCAGCTCCACCGCCCTCGGCCCGGTGTAGGCGACGATGCGCCGCACGCCGGCCGCGATCGACTCCTCGCTAAGGATCTTGAAGAAGGCGATGTCGCCGGTGCGCCGGACGTGGGTGCCGCCGCACAGCTCCTTCGAGGGGCCGAGCCGGACCACCCGCACGCGGTCGCCGTACTTCTCGCCGAAGATCATCATGGCGCCGGTCCGGCGGGCCGCCTCGAGCTCGAGGACGTGGGTCTCGGTGTCCTCGTTGTGCCGCACGAGGTCGTTCACGGTGGTCTCGACGTCCCGCAGCTCCTCGTCGGTGAGCGGCTGGAAGTGCGAGAAGTCGAAGCGCAGGTAGTCGGGCGCCACCACCGAGCCGGCCTGCTTGACGTGCTCGCCCAGGCGGGCGCGCAGCGCGTACTGGAGCAGGTGGGTGGCCGAGTGGTTGGCGCGGATGAGGTCGCGCCGGGCCTCGTCGACCGCGAGCTCGACCTCATCGCCCACCGCGATCTCGCCCTCCTTCACCCGCCCGAGGTGGGCGATGAGGCCCTGCACCGGCTTCTGGGTGTCGGTCACCTCGACCTGTCCGCGCGGGGAGGCGATGCGGCCGAGGTCGCCCACCTGCCCGCCCGACTCGCCGTAGAAGGGGGTCGCCTCGGTGAAGACCTCGACCGGGTCGCCCTGGTGCGCCACCGCCGCCCGGGCGCCGCTCACGAGGAGCGCCTTCACCTCGGCCCGGGCCGTGCCCCGCTCGTAGCCCAGGAACTTGGTCTCGCCGAGCTCGGTGGCGATGGCCTTGTGGAGGTCGCCCACCGCCGCCTCGCCCGACCCCTTCCACTCGGAGCGCGCCCGCTGCTCGGCCATCAGCCGGTCGAAGCCGGTCTCGTCGACCGAGAGGCTGGCCTCGGCCGCGATGGTGCGGGTGAGGTCCATGGGGAAGCCGAAGGTGTCGTAGAGCTGGAAGGCCACCGGCCCCGGGATGGTGGTGCCTCCCTCGGCGCGCAGGCGCGCCATCTCCTCCTCCAGGATGGCGAGGCCCTTGTCGAGGGTGCGCCGGAAGGCCTCCTCCTCGGTGGCGGCCACCTTCTCCACGAAGGCCCGGTTATCGCGGGTCTCCGGGTAGGCGTCCCCCATCTCGGCGATCACCGCCGCGCAGACCTCGGCCAGGAACAGCTTCTCGAGGCCGAGCCGCTTCCCGTGGCGGATGGCCCGCCGCATGATGCGCCGGAGCACGTAGCCGCGCCCCTCGTTGGAGGGCAAGACCCCGTCGCCGACCAGGAAGGTGGTGGCGCGGGCGTGGTCGGCGATGACCCGCAGGGAGACGTCGTCTCCGGCGTTGGCCCCGTAGCGCCGGCGGGCGAGCTCCTCGATGGTGCGGATGATCTTCTGGAACAGGTCGGTCTCGTAGTTGGAGCGCTTGCCCTGCACCACCGCCGCCAGCCGCTCGAGGCCGGCCCCGGTGTCGATGGAGGGCTTGGGCAGGGGCGAGAGGCCCCCCTGGCTGTCGCGCTCGAACTGCATGAAGACCAGGTTCCAGATCTCGAGCCAGCGGTCGCAGTCGCAGGCCACCCCCAGGCAGGGCCGGCCGACCTTCTCCTCGGGGCAGGCGATGTCCTCGCCCTGGAAGAAGTGGAGCTCGGAGCAGGGGCCGCAGGGGCCGGTCTCGCCCATGGCCCAGAAGTTGTCCTTGGCCCCGAGCTTCAGGATCCGCTCCTCGGGCACGCCCACCGCCTTCCAGAGCTGGTAGGCCTCCTCGTCCCAGGGCAGGCCGCCCTCGCCGGCGAAGACGGTGGCGGCGAGCCGCTCCCTGGAGATGCCGAGCCAGCGGTCGCTCGTCACGAGCTCCCAGGCGAAGGCCACCGCGTCCTTCTTGAAGTAGTCGCCGAAGGAGAAGTTCCCCAGCATCTCGAAGAAGGTGTGGTGGCGCGCGGTGTAGCCCACGTTCTCGAGGTCGTTGTGCTTCCCGCCGGCCCGGACGCACTTCTGGGAGGTGGTGGCCCGCCGGTAGTCCCGCCGCTCGCGGCCGGTGAAGACGTCCTTGAACTGGACCATGCCGGCGTTGGTGAAGAGCAGGGTGGGGTCGTTCTGCGGCACGAGCGAGGAGCTCGCGACCCGGCGGTGCCCCCGCTCCTCGAAGAAGCGCAGGAAGGCTTCGCGGATCTCTCGGGCGGTCATGTTCTTCATGGCTCCTCGGCCTCTCGAAGAGGGCTTTGATAACACCCGGATAGGCCGGGGTCCACCGGCTCCTCGGGTGAGAGATCAGGGGCCGCCCGGCCCGGGCGGCGGCAGGCGCACCCGCCAGCCCTTCTCGCGCACGAGCTCCACCTCGCCCACGCGTCCGCCCTGCTCGGTCACCCGCAGGACCGCGTCGTCCGGCGTGGCGCGCACCACCACCACCCTGGCGAGCGGGCGCGCGGCGAGGGCGGCGTCCCCGATGAGGAGCTTCTCCGCGCTCCCGGGGACGATGCCCGGCGCGGCCGCCGCGAGCGCGCGCGCCCGCGCCTCGAGCCAGGCCCGGGTGTCGGAGGAGAGCAGCGCGTAGGCCGCCTCGGCATCGCGCTCGGCCACCGCGTGTGCGAAGGCGCGGTAGGTCGCCTCGGGGGTGGCGGGCGGCCTCGCGCAGGCGAGCGCGCCGAGCACGGCGAGGCGCATCCACGGCGAGCGACGGCAAGGCCCACCGGCCGCCCTCATGGCCGCCTCAGCCTGAGGCGCCACACCGCCTGCCCGGTCGCGAGGTAGCGCTGCTCGCGGGTCGAGGGGATCTCGTCGGCGAGGGGCCCGCCGAGCCGTCCCCGCCCCTCCTCGCGCACGAGGCCCACCCTCTCGAGGCGATGGAGCGCCTCGAGGGCGTAGCCCTCCACGTCGGTGCGCAGGTCGAGGAGCCCGCCCGGCGCGAGCAGGCCGGCGAGCAGGCGCGACATCCGATCGTCGAGCAGGCGCCGCCGCCCGTGGCGGCGCTTCCACCACGGGTCGGGAAAGTGCACGTGGATGGCGGCGAGCGAGCCGGCGCGGAACAGCCGCGGCGCGAGCAACCGGGCGTCGCCGTGGAGCGCGAGGAGGTTCGTGAGGCCCCGCCCCTCGGCCCGGGCCCTGAGCCGCTCGGCGAAGCTCCGGCGCTGCTCGATGGCGACGAGGGCCCGGTCGGGCCGGGCCCGCGCGAAAGCGAGCGCGAAGCCACCGTGACCCGAGCCGATCTCGAGCTCCATCCGCTCCGAGAGATCGCCCAGGCGACCCCACCAGTCCGGCATGAGGTCGAGGGCGATGGGCGCGTCGTCGGCCTCCGAGCTGATCATGCCTCCCCCCTTCCGCTCCTCCCGACCTCCCTCGCCTTTCCAAAGGCGGCGCTCCCGCCCCGGTTCTTAGCGGGCCCTTGCGCCGGCACAAGCGAAGCGAGGGGAATTGGAAAGGGCCGCGCTCCCTCTCCGGGGAGGCGCGGCCCTGTCTCCTCGAGAGCTCTCGCCCCTTACTTCTTCAGCCCGGCCACGTAGGCCGCGACGTCGTCGGCGTCGTCGATCTTGACCGGCTTCATCTTGCCCTTGCCCTCGGCGATGGTCTTCTTGACCTGGTCGGCGGGCAGGCCGGCGATGGCGTTCGGAGCCATCTTGGAGCCCTCGCCAGCCTTGCCGTGGCAGGCGGCGCACTTGCTCTTGAAGGTGGCCGCGCCGTCCGCGGACGCGGCGGTCGCGATGGCGACGGCGAAGAGGGCGATGAGGATGCGCTTCATGGTGACACCCCTTTCAAGTAGATGAAGGTTGATTCGGAACTCCCCCACCGGGACGGACCTCCCGACGGCCCTATTCAACGGGGCGCGTCGACCGTCCTGGGGTGGCGTCTAAGACGAGGCGTCCTACTACACGAACTCGCCGTCCCGAGTCCAGGGCGCTGCGCGGTCGCGCACGCCTCTTTGGGGGCAAGAACGGGGTCAGCCGGACTGGGCGCCTGACCCGGAAGGGCCAGCCTCGGCCTCGTGGCGCTGCCAGATCACCAGGGCCTGGCCGACCTGGAGCTTGAAGCGGCGTGGGTTGCGGATGCCGTTCCAGCGGCAGAGCTCCTGGACGGCCACCCCGAACTTCTGCGCGATGCCCCACAGGGAGTCGCCAGTCTGCACGAGCACGGTCGAGCGCAACCGCCCGGCGACCTCGGCCGCCTCGGCGAGCTTCGCGAGTCTGGGGTGGCGCGCGGGGGCATCGGCTCCCCGGCGAGAAGGGGCGGGCTCGGGCTCGGCCGACGCAAAGGCGGTGCCCTGGCTGCGGGCGAGCTCGTTGAGCGGGATGACGAGCTCGGTGCCGGGCTTGACGCGGCGCCCCGGCCTGAGTCCGTTCACCCGCGCGATCGAGGACTGATCCACGTGGTACTCGGCGGCGATGAGCTTCAGGGTCTCGCCCCGACCCACCCGGCGCTGGGCGAAGGCGAGCTTGCCGGTGGTCTGCGAGACCTCCGGCCAGTTGGCGGCGAAGACCGCTCCCTGCCCGCGCGGGACCTTGAGGGCGTAGGGGCGGGGCGGCGTGCAGGTGCGGCGCAGCTCCGGGTTGAGGTCGAGCAGGTCCTTCTCGGTCACCTCGGCCGCCTGGGCGATCGCCGACAGCGGGGTCGCGCTCGGGATGTCGACCTGGTCGTACTCCTGCCAGCTCTCGGGGTCGATCTCCTCGCGCGTGAAGCCGAAGGCCTCGGCGTGCTTGGCCACGATGGCGCAGGCCATGAGCTTCGGCACGTAGCCCTTGGTCTCGCGCTTCAGGACCCGGCCGCGGGTCATGGTCCAGAAGTCCTGCTGGCCCTTTCTCTGGGCCTTGAAGATCTTGCCCACCCCGGCGTTGTAGCCGGCCCAGGCGAGCCGCCAGTCGCCGGTCTGCTCGTAGAGCTCCTTCAGGTACTTGGCGGCCGCGTGGGCGGCCTTCTCGGGGTCGCGCCGCTCGTCGACCCAGAAGTCCTGCCGCAGGCCCATGCGCCGGCCGGTGCCGGCGATGAACTGCCAGGGCCCGACCGCCCGGGCGCGGCTCGTGGCGAGGTTTGCGAAGCCGCTCTCGATCATGGAGAGGAAGACGGTGTCCTCGGGCAGCCCTTCCTCGCGCAGGATGCGGCGGAAGACCGGGATGTACTTCGAGGCGCGGCCCAGCCACTTCACGAAGTGCTTGCGCACGAGCGGCGCCTGGAAGAAGCGAACGTAGGAGACGACCTGGTCGTTCACCTCGATGGGGATGTCGTACTCGGCCTGGAGGTGGCGCAGGTCGTGGTCGATCTCGGGCAGGCCGGCGATGCGCCCGGCCGGCTCGTTGCAGGGACCGGTATCCCGCCCGAGGGCGTCGCGGAGCCGCTGCCGCAGGGGCGACTCGAGCCCGAGCCGCGAGGCGGCCCGGCTGGCCGGATCCTCCGGCAAAGCCTGGGGGAGGTGGGCCTTCTCCTCGGCCGCCCGCATCTGCTCGAGCTCCGCCGACTGCGCCTGCACCTCGTCCTCGATGGCTTGCTCGTCGGGCGCATCGGCGCTCGCCGCGTCGTCGTCCGAGGCCTTGGTGGCCTCCTCGGCGGCGGCCGGCGCCGCCAGCGGCGCGGGAGCGGCCACCTCAGGGCGAGATCGCTCGGGATCCGGGCCGGGCTCCGAGGCGAGTGCGGGGGAAAACACGAGCGCGCCGAACGCGCAGGACAAGAGTGCTCTCTTCGGATCCATGCCCTACCCTGTCGATTGGCCGAGCCACGACCGCAGCCTCGCCCCCCTTCATGGTAAGCGATCAGGTGGCGAGAAGGGAAATTGGCCCCCGAGCAGGCGAGCGGCTTTCCGTCCTGCGATCATGGTAATCCGACCCTTCCACGGTGGGTCTTCTGCGCACCGCGCCCACCTCGGCGCCTCGGGTGGGGTGGCCCGCCCGAGGGCCGTCAGGGGCGGATGTGCAGCGCCCGCATGCGCCGGGCGAGCGTGCCGCGGTCGATGCCGAGCACGCGCGCGGCGTCGGCCCGCACGCCCCGCGCGCGGGCCAGGGCCGCGGCGATGAGCGGCCGCTCCACCTCGCGCAGCACCGCCTGGTAGAGGCCGGTCGCGCGGTGGCCCCGGAGCTGCTCGTAGAACTGCTCGATGCGCTGCCGGATCTCCCACTCGAGCGGCAGGGGCCTCGCGAGCTTCCCGTCGACGAGGTCGAAGCGCTCGCGGGCGAGCAAGGGCCGGGCCTCCCGCTCGCTCACCGAGACCACCTCGGCGCCGAGGGCCGCGAGGGAGGCGCGGAGCGCCGGCGGGGCGCCTTCCAGGAGGAGCGCGCGCACTACTCGCTCACCTCCTCACCGGCTGCGGCCTGCGCGGGGTCCTCTTCGAAACCGTCGCCGCCGGGAGGGAAGTGCAGGTCGATGAGCCGGCGGACGTCCGACGCGGTGCGCAGGCGGTCGGCCTCGCGCCTGAAGCGGACGCCGCCGCGCCGGCCCCGGGTGTACCAGAGGAGGTGCCGGC